>CAYIHW010000010.1:19139-20721 GCA_964363335.1 uncultured Candidatus Saccharibacteria bacterium | reverse complement strand
CTAGTTAAAATTTTTTCCGCTTAACTACGGTTAAACATCAAAATTTTTAACGTCGATTTTGTCTAAAATATCCCATTTTGTCTAGTAAAATTAAAACGCAACAGATCTAATATAAATAGATATCTTTAAAAAAGTTTAGCCCGCCCCATCCCGATAAATCGGGGAGAGGGCGGGCTCTTGCCTACTTGATCCTCATCAACAGCGTGAGGGCGATTGGAATCCAGCAGGCCGCGAAGCCCAGCGTGATTCCCGGGTGTAGCCCCATGATGTTAGGCAGGTCGAGTGCGAGCGTGCAGGCAAGGCCTGCGAAAAGGACTTTGTGAGATTTTTTCATCATCATCCTCCTGCCTAAAAGTATAGTCAGTAGTTTTTAGATTGGCAATGATGTTTTGAGAAAAAGGTCTGGTAGGTGTATTAAATTATCACTTGACACCTTAGAGTGCTAAATGCTAAAATGCATTTAGCACTTTTTTCTATTAGTTGATACGAACGAATATGACTAGCGAAATTACCCCAAGACAGGCAAAAATTTTAGCGGCGATTGTCAAAGAAAATTGCGACAATGGCCAGCCTGTGGCCAGCGGTGATTTGGCGGAAAAATATAATTTTGGCGTTTCCGCTCCGACTATCCGCAACGAAATGCAGGAACTGGAAAAACACGGGTTTATAAAACAACCACACACTTCAGCCGGCCGCGTGCCCACAGACAAAGGGTTTCGTTTTTTTGTAAATGAATTAATGGATCGCGTGAAGCTGACATTAAAAGAACAGGATTCCTTAAAACGTGAATTGGTAAAACTCCAAATGGTGCATATGGAAATGGGCCGGCGCTTAACCAAGTTGCTTTCCGACCACAGCCAGTCCGCCAGCTTTGCCTTGTTTGAGAATGAAATATCCACCATGGGTCTTTCCAATATTTTAAATAACCCCGCTCTGCCGACAGAAGACGCCAAAGAAATTGCCAAGTTTTTTGACAGCCTAGACGAGCACGCGGAAAAAATGATGCATGATTATTCCGGCAAAGGGCCAAAGGCCATGATCGGCAAGGAAATAGAACTTTCTAAAACCAGCGACTATTCAATGATAGTTTCCGGCCTGCGGTTGCCCTCGGGGAAAAAAGGAATTATCGGCCTGGTGGGCCCGAAGTCCATGAAGTACGAAAAAAATATGAGCTTGATGGAATATATAGCCAAACTGTTGGGAGGCGGAGCGGCAGTAATATTATTGACCATAATTAAATAATTAACACGGATCTGCTGATGGGGTGCGGATCAACGGATGTCTACGGATCCCGTTGGTTACACTCATCAGTAGAAATCAGTAGATCCGCATTTAATCCGTTTATCCGTGTTAACATATATGTCCGAAGATACGCAACTACAAGAAAATAATTTAGAACAGTTACAACAGGATTTAGATGCCGTAACTTCCTATTGGAAAAGAGCCTTGGCCGACTTTGAAAACTATAAACGGCGCAAAGAGGCGGAGAATAAAGAGCTGGTAGAATTTGCCCGCGAAGTCACAGTGGCCAAGCTCTTACCCACTTTAGACGCTCTGGAACAGGCTTTAAAGCATATGCCGG
>CAYIHW010000010.1:0-19039 GCA_964363335.1 uncultured Candidatus Saccharibacteria bacterium | reverse complement strand
TATCTGAATTGGCAAGCGGGTGTAAATGGTATTATTACCCAGCTTGATAAAACCTTAGAAGAACTGGGAGTGAAAAAAATTGAAGCCATAGGGAAAAAGTTTGATCCGCATTTTCACGAGGCCATTCGGGAACAGGAGTCGGAAGAAGACGACGGAATTATATTAAGCGAATTTCAATCGGGCTTTGAACTAAATGGCAAAGTCATTCGCCCGAGCCATGTGGTAATTAGTAAAAAGAAAGAAGTCTAGCTTTATTAAATACCAATTAGGACGAATATACGAATTAGGATCGTAGAATTAGTATATTAGTACAGATTAGTAGTTAGTAAAGACAGTAAAAGCAATAATAATTAGTAGAAAGGACTTTATGATTATCAAAGAAATGTTTGAAGTTGGCGGAATTATGGAAATGGACGACAAAGCAAAAAGCATAAAAGTGTTGGACGACAGCGACTGTGTAATTACCGGCAAAGCGCTAAACAAGAACAAAATTATTTTGCATATGAAACGCACGGTAGATGGCAGTGAAGGCAATGTGTTTGTCTATTTAAAAGACGAATTTCACGATCAGTTTCCGATTTCCAAAAAATTATTTGCCAGCAAAAAAATTACAGGGTTAACTTTGGGACAATTTAAGAAGTTGGATATTGAAGAACTGTAAAAATTAGTAGTAAGTAGCATGTATTAAGTATTATGCAAAAAGCCGTAAATAAATCCGTCATAAATTTTGAAGATGCACCGGTAAGGCGAGTTTGGGATGAACAGCAGGAGAAATGGTTTTTTGCGATTGTTGATATTATTGTGGTATTATCCGGTAGTGACAGGCCAAGGAAATATTGGAATGACCTTAAAACTAAGCTTAAACAAGAGGGAGGTGAGTTGTCCGATAAAATCGGACAACTGAAAATGAAGGCAGTTGATGGTAAAGACTATCTTACCGATGCAGCCGATACTGAAATTATCCTTCGAATCATCCAAAGCATCCCATCCCCAAAGGCTGAACCATTTAAAATGTGGCTGGCAAAAGTAGGTTATGAACGTTTGCAGGAAACAGTTGATCCCCAAATGGCCGTGGACAGAGCAAGAAAGCATTGGCAAGGTTTGGGCAGAAGCGGAAAATGGATTCAGCAAAGAATGTTGGGCATAAAAATCCGTAGTGTGTCATTCCGACCGAGTGCATCCGAGTGGATGAATCCCTTATCTTTTATTATCGTATGATGATTACAGTTAAGGGATCCCTCCGCTCCTCCTCGGATGCACTCGTCGTCGGTCGGGATGACAGACATGGTGTCGTATAGCAGGCAACGCCCGCAAAGCCCTGGAAAAGCAAACCGGCAAAAAAGTCGTCAGCGGACAAAATTTTTTGCCTAAGTTGAGGGAAGCGAAAAGAATTAAGAAGTAGGATTTAAGAATTATGTTAAACCCAAACGATTCAGAAATAAGGCCAAAACAATCGGCTGTTGAAATTTTACGTTTTTGGCAGTCGTTCAATGAAGATCAAATTAAGGATGTTGTAGAGGTTTTAAGAGGTGTTGGAAAAGTGGAGGATTTGCCAGAGCGTTTTAGACAAAAAAAATGGACTTGTGGCGAACAACAGTTTCTAACCCCGATGTTTAAGCATTTGTATCCCCAAATTAAGGGGGATGTGCAGGCGGAATTATCAGATTTAGGTTTAGAACCAGAAATGATTGATAAATACTTTTTAGAATTAGGAGCAGACCCATCTCTCGTATTGGCAATACATCCGGTGTATTCAAAAAGTGTTCCTAAGGAAGTGAGAAATGCATTTACTCTCAAGGCAAACCAGCTTATGCTGGATAAATTAAAACAACATTTAGGTTTATAATTTTTTATAAAGAGAAAATATATGAGTAAAATTATTGGGATAGATTTGGGAACAAGTAACAGCGCGGCAAGCGTTATGGAAGCAGGGAAAGCGGTAATTATTCCGGCGGCTGAAGGCGCGAGTTTAGGCGGCAAGGCTTTTCCGTCTTATGTGGCTTTTACCAAAGAAGGCCAGTTGCTCGTAGGCGAGCCGGCCAGAAGACAAGCGGTTACCAACCCGGAAGGTACAATTTTTGAAGCCAAGCGGAAAATGGGCCAGAAATTTAATTTTCAGGTTAACGGTAAAGACTATACCCCGGAACAAATTTCCGCGTTTATTTTACAAAAAATTAAAAAAGATGCCGAAACCTTTTTGGGCCAGCCTATTTCCAAGGCGGTCATTACCGTTCCGGCCTATTTTGACGACAGCCAAAGGCAAGCTACAAAAAATGCTGGGGAAATTGCAGGGTTAGAAGTCGTGCGCGTAATTAATGAACCCACAGCCGCCGCTTTTGCCTATGGCCTGGACAAGTCTTCTTCCAAAGACCAGAAAATTTTAGTTTTTGACTTAGGTGGCGGAACATTAGATGTTACAATTATGGATTTTTCTGAAAGTGAAGGCCAAGCAACTTTTGAGGTGCTCTCCACTTCCGGCGATACCGCTTTAGGCGGAAAAGATATGGACAAGGCCTTAATAGATTATTTAGTCGCGTCGTTTAAGAATGAAAGCGGCGTAAATATTACCGGCGATAAAATGGCCATGAACCGTGTAAGAGAAGCCGCGGAAAAAGCCAAGATTGAATTGTCCACCACCATGGAAACGGACATTAATTTGCCGTTTATGACCGCGGATGCCAATGGGCCGAAGCACTTTCAAATGAAAATCACCCGCAGCAAAATGGAAGAGCTTATCAAGCCATTGGTGGATAAAATGCGCCATCCGGTGGAGCAAGCCATTACCGACGCCAAGTTGTCTCCGCAAAATATCGACAAAATTATTTTAATCGGCGGACCGACCAGAATGCCTTTGGTGAAAAAATTTGTGGAAGACTATATTGGCAAACAGGCCGAAGGCGGCATTGACCCCATGGAAGCCGTGGCTAAAGGCGCGGCCATTCAGGCCGGTATTTTGGGCGGCGACGCGCAGAGCAAAGAAATTTTATTGCTTGACGTTACTCCGTTGACTTTAGGTTTGGAAACTTTGGGCGGCGTGCGCACTCCGTTAATTGACCGCAATACCACTATTCCCACTTCCAAAAGCCAGATTTTTTCTACTGCGGCCGATAATCAGACTTCCGTGGAAATTCATGTTCTGCAAGGCGAGCGCGAATTTGCCAAAGACAACAAAACGTTAGGCAACTTTATTTTGGACGGCATTCCGCCGGCGCCAAGGGGAGTGCCTCAGGTGGAAGTAACTTTTGACATTGATGCCAACGGCATTTTAAGCGTTCATGCTAAAGATAAAGCTACGGCTAAGGAAAACAAGATTACCATTCAAGGGTCTTCCAATTTAAACAAAGACGAGATTGAGCGGATGAAAAAGGAAGCGGAAACCCACGCGTCCGAAGACCGCAAGCGCAAAGAGACCGTGGATATGAGAAACCATGCTGATACCTTAATTTCCGTTTCGGAAAAAACTTTAAAAGACGCGGGCGATAAGGCCAAGGCCGAGGATAAAACCGCGGTGGAAGAAAAAATTAAAGCGTTAAAAGAGATTAAAGACAAAGATGACGTTGACGCTTTAAAAAAAGCCATGGATGAGTTGTCTGAAGCAGTGCAAAAAGTCGGCGCGTCTATGTACCAGCAAGGGCCAGAATCAAGTAGTAAGAATCAAGAATCAAGCAGTACTGCAGAAAATCCAAAAACAGCGGATCAAGGGCCAGTGGATGCGGAATACAAAGAAGTACCAAAACAGTAAAAATAAAAATTAACAAATTGAATTAAGTATCGGGTTAAAATTATGGCAGTTTTGCCTGATTTTGATCAATTTTGGTCAATTAAATATATGTCCTGGAAAGTTTTTGGTCTGATAATAATAATTCTAATTTTTGGGATCTTCATTTTTGTGAAAATCCAAATTTTAGGAGATAGATCCAGCAGTTTTAATGTAAAATACCGACATAAGCTAGGGCAGTTTCAATTTGCTCGAAGCTTGCTGGGGATGCATGATTATGGCGACGCGAGAGATTGGTACTTAAAAGGGACCTCGCCAATTATTGTGGAAGTGGTAACCGCCAAGGGGTTGGATATTGATCAAAAAGCTCTGGATAATTTTTCTTCCGATGTAAAAACTTATACCGGCAGACAGGCAATAGTGTTTGACGTTGAAGAAGTATCCGATGGAGTTTTAAACGATAATGATTTGGCCGGTATTGTAAAACTGCATCGTAAGCAGATAGCCCCCGGACAGCCGAACTTATTCATTATTTACGCGGAAGATTTTCAGCGAAACGGCACCGAACTGGCAAAAACATATAATGAGTATGGGATAGTATTGTCCCACAAACGGCTAAAGGAAGTGACGGCGGGCTACCCGGGATTTGTTTCGGAATATGTTGAGTCGACTTTGCTTCATGAGTTAGGCCATCAGTTGGGTTTAGAACACAATAGCGAGCCCGGATGTATAATGAATGAAAGAGTGGAAAAACCAGCCGACCTTTGGGGGCGGAATATTGAGTACATTAAGACAAAATTTTGTGAGTTGGAATTAAATCAGTTAAAAGCCGTTCAGTCGGCTGCTAAGTAACAAATATGAGTACAAAAAATAATGAGACAGAAAATGGACAACAAATTCAAGTAAAGGTTTCCGATGAAGTCCTGCGCGGAGTTTATGCTAATATGGCGCAAATTGGCCATACCGGCGAAGAGTTTGTTTTGGATTTTATTAATGTAACCCCTCCGGCTGGAAGCTTGGTGAGCCGTGTAATTATTTCTCCGGCTCATACCAAGCGGTTAATTGCCGCCCTGCAGGACAACGTCAGCCGTTATGAAAAACAGTTTGGCGCCATCTCATCGGCCTCAGTGCCGGAGCAGAAAATTGGGTTTAAGACAGAATGATCACAGATACGCAGATGAATGCAGATTACGCGGATTGTCGTAGTTTGTACATCAGCGGATTCTGTTTTAATCAGCGTATCAGTGAACTATGAACAAAGATTATTACGATATTTTAGGTGTTGCCAAGGGTGCTTCGGCTGATGAAATAAAAAAAGCTTTCCGAAAGAAAGCCCATGAGTTTCATCCGGACAAAGGCAACAGCAACGCGGAAAAATTTAAAGAAGTTAATGAAGCTTATCAGGTCTTGTCCGACCATGGCAAGCGCGGGCGTTACGACCAGTATGGCTCAAACTTTGAACAAGCCGGCGGTTTTTCCGCCCAAGGCGGACCAGCCTCGGGCTGGAGTGGATTCGATTTTAGCGGTTTTGGCGGCCAAGGCGGACAAGCCTCGGGTTTTGATTTTGGCTCGGACCTAGGCGATATTTTTGGCGATATTTTTGGCGGGGGACAGGAGCGTCCCAGTCGCCGTAATCGGGGCATAGATTTAGAAATGCGCGTGGCTCTAACTTTTGAGCAAGCGGTTTTTGGCATGGAAAAAAATGTGACGTTAGAAAAACAAGACACCTGCAAAACTTGCAACGGCAATGGCACTCAAGCGGGCAGTAAAATTGTTACTTGTCCTAAGTGCCACGGCCAGGGGCAGATTCGCACTACCCGGCGTACCATTTTTGGCCAAGTGGCATCTTCCATTGCTTGTGACCGCTGTAACGGTATGGGAAAAATTCCTGAAAATCCATGTAAAACTTGCAGCGGGAATGGTGTCCTGCGCCAGCAAAAAACAATTTCAGTAAAAATTCCGGCAGGGCTGGACAACGGACAAAGAATTCGGATTAGCGGGGAAGGGGAGGCGGGCTACAGGGGTTCTGCCGCCGGAGATTTGTATTTGGTGGTTAGCGTGTCGGCTGCAAAAAGTTTTGCCCGCGACGGCGTTACTTTGTTAAAAGAATTGCCAATTAGTTTTACCCAGGCGGCTTTGGGAGCAAAAATTATTGTCAAAACTTTAGATGGGGATATTGAATTAAAAATTCCGGCCGGCACGCAAAGCGGGACGGTGTTCCGCATAAAAGGCAAAGGCGTCCCGTACATTAATGAGGAAAATCGCCGGGGTGATTTAATGATTACCGCCTACGTGGTAATTCCTAAAAAACTTTCCAAAAAAGAAAAAGATCTGTTGAAAGAAATTGCCGAAGAACGCGGAGAAGTCGTGCATATCGACGAAAGCCTATGGGACAGTATAAAAGATAGTTTTAAATAAACATTAGAAATAAGAAACTATATTATACCATAAAATCAAACTGGAAGAAGGGACACTTCTTCCAAGGCTAGGGAAATTCGAGAGAGTGTGGTTTTTAGCAGTTTTATGCTATAATAGTGAAAATTATTCGTCAGAAATAAAAAATGCTTTCCGCAAATGAAGCAAATCAATTAATTCAAAGTTTCAATTGGCACACGCCAAGTTGGGATTTGTTTATTATTTTATTTTGGGGTGTGGCCGCCGTTTTTTACGCTTTTGCCGCCGGCCGGGGACGGATTATTAGTTTGCTCATGAGTTTATATATTGCCAAGCTCCTGGTTCTACAGGCCCCCTGGCTGGCAAGTGCCATAAACCAAAAACTTCCCAGTTCGCTTGCTTCCTTGCAACAGCTAGTCAGTTTTTTAATTATACTTATTGTGCTGTTTGTGTTGTTGTCCCGCTATGCTTTTCGGACCTCGGTGGATGGCCGCCATTTTGGTTCCATTCCATTTGTTTTGGTGTTTGCGGTGTTACAAATTGGGTTACTTATAAATACTGTGTTGGGCTATTTGGCGGTTTCCGGCAAGAGCTTTTCTCCGCTGGTGACTTTAGTGTTCTTATCTAGCTCCAGCAGTTTCATTTGGCTAATTCTTCCTTTAATCTTTCTAATAATTTTAGGCCGGTCTATTGCCGACCGTAACGAATTGTAATTTTATGAGGCATTCAATCTTGATGGTAGATGATGATCCGTTAATTTTAAATACCCTGCGAAAGCGGTTTGGCACATGGGAGACGGATGTATACACCGCAGCTAACTCGGAAGAAGCCAAAAAAGTTTTGGCTAAATATACTCCGGAAATTGTGGTGTTGGATTTATTGTTAACCAAAGACGATGGATCCTCCGGCGTGCTTGATTATATGCATAGCCAGGAGCAGCTACAAAATGTGCCGGTAATAGTGCTGACCAATTTGGACAAACCGGAATTAAAGCAAATGTTATTAGCCCAGGGGGTAAAGGAATATTTAATCAAAGGCAGTATGACCTTGGATGATTTGTACAATAAGGTGTTAAGTTATTTGGAACCGGCTAAGAATTGACCAAAATTAAATAAAATTGACCATAATTGACAAAAATAGACTGCGGTTTGCAGTCCAATAGACCTGTTGCATTTTAATTTTTATCCAAAATATGCTCTTTCGCCAAAACCTTGTTAAAATTTTTTCCGCTTAACTACGGTTAAACATCAAAATTTTTAACGTCGGTTTTGTCTAAAATATCCCATTTTGTCTAGTAAAATTAAAACGCAACAGGTCTAATTTTGTCAATTTTTAAATTATGTTCAATTCATTTGTTCCAACGAGCAAAAATCCCGGTGGAAATTAATCTGGCGTTTGTCTGCCTGAGGCAGAGTTCACCAAATTCCACCCGGCCACCCAAATTTTTTCCCGCATCTTCCAGTAAGTTGTTTAAAGCCAGAGCCGAAGAATTGGTGGCGTAACCGTTAATGAGTAAAAATTTGGCATCCGGCGAGAGTAGCTTAATGCAAGCTTCCAGCAGGCCGGGCAAGTCGTCGTTAAACTTCCATGTCTTGCCGGTTGGGGAGTGACCAAAAGCCGGCGGATCCATAATTATTCCGTCATATTGCGCGCCCCTTTTTACTTCCCGGTTCACAAATTTTACCGTATCATCCAGAATCCAGCGAACCGAATCCACGGGGAGATTATTGAGTTTATAGTTTTCATTCGCCCAAGTAATTGCCGGCTTGGAAGCATCTACGTGGGTTACCTCACAGCCGGCTTTTGCCAAAACCGCAGTCGCCCCACCGGTGTATGCAAATAAATTCAATATCCTTAATCTTTTATCTTTAATCTTTGACTTTGCTGTTTCATTTGAAATTTTCTCTAACATCCATTCCCAATTTGCCGCTTGTTCGGCAAATATTCCAGTGTGCTTAAAAGGGGAGAGCTTAAGTAAAAATTTTATGTTGTTAAAAGCAATTATCCATGGTTTGGGGATGGCTTGATTTAATTCCCATCTGCCTTTGTTTCCGCCGGAAGGAGATTGGAAAGTTGCCCAGGCTTTTTGCCATTCTTCCGCGGGCAGGGACCGCGGCCAAATAATTTGCGGGTCCGGCCGTTGTAAAATAACCTTACCCCAGCGTTCCAAACGAAAGCCTTCGCCGGAATCCAATAGTTCAAAATCCGGGAAATGTTTAAATGTTTCTAAAATCATAAATATAATTATTCCTGTTCTGCCACGGTGATGTCGCCTAAAACAAAATTTTGCCAGGAACCGGAATAGGAAACCCGAACTTTTTTTCCAATTAAAGCGCTGTAGTCGCGACTGGTCTTAATATAAATAGTTCGCTCCGCGGTAGTCAGCATTAGGTTTCCTTTGCTTGCTGTGTCGGAGGTTTTAAGGTTGCCTACCCAAACATCAGAATTAGTTTTTGCAGGGGTGATGGTTTTTTGTTCTTGCTGGGAGGAACTGGTATTTTGCTGTTCTTCAGATGGCTTATTTTTGTTGTCGTTTCCTTGTTTGGCTCGAATTGCCAAAACAATAGCCACAACAATAACAATAGCGCCAACCCAAGCGACAATCTGCTTTGTTTTGTAATCCATACCCGGTATATCATCTTCCAATCCCAAACGCCTGTGGGCGTTCGGAAAGGGAATTAATTATAAATAAATTCCTTCGACTACTAAAGAATATGACTTTTTAGGCGTTTGGTAAAGTTCCACTTAGGGCTTTGCCAAATTTTATAAAATGAACATTTAGCCTAAAGCCTAGCAACTCATTCATTCAACAAGTGGAACTTATTGGAAGTTGTATTACTGGGCATACCCGGTATATCATCTTCCAATCCCAAACGCCTGTGGGCGTTCGGAAAGGGAATTAATTATAAATAAATTCCTTCGACTACTAAAGAATATGACTTTTTAGGCGTTTGGTAAAGTTCCACTTAGGGCTTTGCCAAATTTTATAAAATGAACATTTAGCCTAAAGCCTAGCAACTCATTCATTCAACAAGTGGAACTTATTGGAAGTTGTATTACTGGGCATAAGTTTATGGTTAATAATACCCTTAGTGTCGCCTTTTTCCCGTATTTTGTAAAGAGAAGTATTTGGAAATAATAAAACCTTCAAAAGATTGAAGGTTTTCTGGTGTAGCTTTACAACCACGCTCAAACCTATTTTAGCAAAAATTGTTAGGAAACACCAATGACTAAGGTACTCCCACAAAAGCAAAAAAGGGTGTATACTATAAATATTCCTTCGGGGTTGGGTGTAAGTCCCAATCGGTGGTATAGCCCACGAGTTCTAAAAGGACACGATTTGGTGACCCGCCTGCCAACGTCTGCAGCCGCAGGCAATGGCGGGCAGGAATTCCAAAGCCGACCGTACAGTCGGGATGAAAGAAGGAACAATTGCCGTCATTTGATGATGGAAATTTTCTAAACCCCGAAGTATCGGGGATTTTTTATTAGCGACGTAGAGCGAGACCGGCCATTTATGGCCTAAGCGAGCCCAAGGAGTCTTAATACAGGTTTCCATACCTCGTCCGCCTAAGGCGGACTGCGAAATGCAGATAACTCCTTGCAGTAATACCTCGGAGTTCTACTCCGAGGAACCTTTATTTTACCTGTCCCGTACTAAATTTTTGATTACGGGATATAACGATAAACATTAATAAATAAAATTTTAGTACTGGGATGTTTACAGGAATTATTACTAACTTAGGCACAGTCTTTAGTAAAACAAAAACCAGTTTAATGATTAAAACTGATAAGGATTTTTTGACTCGATTAGAAAAAGGCGCAAGTGTTGCCATAGATGGAATTTGTTTGACAGTGGTAAATTACAACAAGAATTCCTTTGAGGTAAATGTTATGCCAGAGACAGCAAACAGAACAAATATACAATATTTACAATCAGAAAATCTGGTTAATCTAGAACTGCCGACAACGGCGAATTCATTTTTATCAGGTCACATCGTTCAAGGACACATTGACGGCACCGGAAGATTGCAAGGCATTATTAAAAAGAACAATAGCCACATTCTAAAATTCTCAATTCCTAATTCTCTTTCGAAGTACATCGTTGAGAAAGGATCAATTGCCGTAAATGGTACTTCTCTAACTGTTATAGAAGTAGCTAAAAGTTATTTTACTGTTGGAATTATCTCTCACACATGGGCTAAAACGATGCTTCATACAATTAAAGTTGGCGATTTTGTCAATGTTGAAGTTGATATTTTGGCAAAGTATGTTTATAAATTTTTAAAAAAATAATGATAATAAAAATGTCCGCCAAAGGCGGATCCGCCTTTGGCGGAAAAAATATTAAACAAATCAACATCGCCATTATTAGCAGTTCTTTCCGAAAGGAGATTGCCGACAATCTTGAAAAACATTGTATTAAAACACTTAAAGATAAGGGCTTATCAGATAAGCAAATAGACATTTTCAGAGTTCCCGGATCACTGGAAATACCACTGGTTGCAAAAAAAGTAGCGCAGAAAGGTATTTACGACGCAATTATTACTTTTGGCGCAATTATTAAAGGTAAAACTTATCACTTTGAACAAATTGCCAATGAGTGCGCAAGAGGCTGTATGGAGGTTTCTTTACAGTATGAAATTCCCGTTATTTTTGAAGTATTAGCTGTTTATAACATACAGGACGCAATAGAGAGAGCCACCCGAAAAGAAGAAAATAAGGGCGTCGAAGCGGCATTAACCGCACTGGAAATGATTAAAGTTATTTCAAATATACATGTCCCGTACTAAATTTTTGATTAAAATAAATGACCATTATAAATAAAAATTTAAATTTTAGTACTGGGATGGACAGCTATTTCTCAACAATACCAGAAGCGTTAGATCAGATTAAAAAAGGCAGGCTGCTTATTTTGGTAGATAATCCAAAACGTGAGAATGAGGGAGATTTTTATATTCCTGCCGACAAAGTCAGTCCCCAACATATGATTACTATGATTCAAAAAGGAGGAGGATTGGTTTGTGCCGCAATTACTCAAGCGCAGGCTCATCGTTTATCCCTCCCGTTGATGATTGATCCTTTAAGCAACACAGAAAAAACCAAAGTAAACTTTACCATTTCAGTAAATTCAAAAAAAGGCATTACTACCGGTGTGTCCGCTTTTGACCGAGCAAAAACTATTAAGGTTTTGGCCAATCCGAAATCTAAAGAATCAGACTTGACTCGTCCCGGACACGTTTTTGGTCTAGTTGCAAAACAAGGCGGAGTTTTAGAAAGAGACGGCCATACTGAAGCGGCAGTTGATTTAGCCAGGATCGCTAATCTTACGCCAGCAGGAGTTTTGTGTGAGATTATCGGAACTGATGGAAGGATGGCCAAACTTAAAGATCTAATAAGCCTTTCCCAAAAACTAAACATCAGAATGGTATCAATAAACGATCTTATAAAATATTTAAAAAGAAATCCCTTACCACCGTTACCAGAGAAATCTGAAGTGATCAAAGTTGCCACATCCACACTTCCAACAATATACGGAACATTTCAAATCTCAGTATATAAATCTATCACGGACAACCGTGAGCACACTGTTTTGCTAATGGGAAATATAAAACAACCTTTATTAACGCGGGTTCATTCGCAATGTTTTACTGGAGATACGCTTCTTTCTTTGAGATGTGATTGCAGACAACAGTTGCATCAAAGTATGAGATTAATAAGCAAAGCTGAGAGCGGTGTTATTTTGTACCTTAACCAAGAAGGCAGGGGTATTGGGCTAGTGAATAAAATCAAAGCATACTCACTCCAAGATCAAGGGCACGATACAGTCGAAGCCAATTACACCCTTGGCTTTCCGGCTGACCCCAGAAATTACAAGGTGGCAGCTGATATTTTAAAAGATCTGGGAATAAAAAAAATTAATCTTTTGACGAATAATCCAGACAAAGAAAAACAACTTACTACTTTTGGAATTCATATTATCAAGCGTATTCCCATAGAAAGTCGGCATAATGGAGTAAACACCAAGTACCTTGCTACAAAAAAACGTAAGTTAGGTCATCAATTAAGTATGATATAACCTTTATGCATCCTCCTTTTATTTTTGATGAATATTTTATAGATGAGGCATTGAGATTGGCAAAAAAGGCGATGGGGTGGACAAATCCCAATCCAATGGTTGGAGCGGTGATCGTAAAAAACGGTAAAATTATTGCTAAAGGGTATCACAAACGAGTGGGACTCCCACATGCTGAAATCGAAGCACTTAACGCAGCTAAAACGAGTGTTAAGGGGGCCACGCTCTATGTCAATCTTGAGCCATGTGCTCATTATGGAAGAACGCCGCCGTGTGTTGATGCAATTATTCAAGCGGGAATTAAGCGCCTCGTTTGCTCAACACTTGATCCGAACCCAAAAGTTCACGGGCGTGGAATAGCAAAATTAAAACAAGCAGGGATTACTGTTTCTGTCGGATTAAGAGAGGAAGAATCAAGAGCACTTAATGAGACGTTTTTTACTTTCCACGAAAAACAGCGGCCTTTTGTTGCTATTAAGTTTGCAGCCAGTCTTGATGGAAAAATTGCAACGTACACAGGAGATTCAAAATGGATTACGAATGAAAAAGCTCGTCTATTTGCCCGAAAGTTAAGAGGTGAATATCAAGCCATTCTTGTAGGAATCAATACCATAATGCGTGATAATCCTCATCTAGGGGTACGTAACTCGGCGAGAAGAGATCCAATACGGATTATTTTAGATTCCAATCTTCAAATTCCTCTGAATTCTCGAGTTCTTCGGGATAATAATGTTTTAATTGCAACAACCGCCCATGCTTCAAAAGACAAAAGGGAATTATTGACGAGGCGGGGTATCCCAATTATTACTTTTGAAAATAAAAACATACCACTGAAAGAACTTCTATTGTCGTTAAGAAGCAGGGAAATTATCAGTGTTCTTGTTGAAGGCGGAGGAAAAATTTTAGGAAGTTTTGTTGATGGGAAAATCATTGATAAAGTATATGCCTTTTATGCTCCGATTCTGATTGGCGGGGGAAAAGCAGTTACAATCCAAGGAAGTGGAATAAATAAAATCAAGAATGCGCTAAATTTAAAAAGAATTGCTATCAAGCGTTTTCAAGACGATTTTCTTGTCATCGGTTCTCCATGTTGATCTTTACAATTTGGGAGCGTGTATCGGCGCACAGGTTGGGCGGGGCGCGGAGGCGTTCGCCAAGTTCAGCAATTTTTGCTAAAATAGGTTCGAGCCTGGCTGTAAAGCCATACCAAAAAACCTCCAATCTTTTGGAGGTTTTTTGGTGGGTCCGGAGGGGATCGAACCCTCGACAAACGGCTTAAAAGGCCGCTGCTCTACCAACTGAGCTACAGACCCATGCTTATATCTTTAATCCTTTATCCTTTATCGGGGGTAACATTTAAACAGCAAATATTATGTGGTTGATAAGGATTCTTTGATATTTTACAATATTTCGCGGATTTTATCAAGGGCTTTGGAATTTTTGGAATTTTACGCTAGTTTATCCACATTGTTTTTTTAACCCATTGGTTGTATAATAAATATACTAAAAGTCATGAGAAATAAAAATAAACAAAATAATTCCGGTTTTACCTTAATAGAGTTGTTAGTAGTAGTGGCAATTATCGCATTGCTGTCTTCTATTGCTCTAATTGCTTTTTTATCTGCCAGGCAAAAAGCCAGAGATGCCAAGCGTTTGGGCGATATGACGCAAATGAATACCGCCTTAGAGCTTTATTATTCATATAATAAGGGTTATCCGTCATCGCCGACTTTAGGGATTCCAAGCGGTGTAAGTCCGACCTATGCCGCGTCTTTGCCTTCTTCTCCTTTGCCGGCCGATGGCACTTGCGCCACTATGACTTACGACTCTTTTGATTCAACAGGGCCAGCTGGTATAAGTGGATCGACTTATTACTATTATCCGAGCGGAACCTCTTATGTTATTAACGGCACCACCCTTTACCCGGATTACTCGTATTATTTTTGTCTCGGCAACCAGACCGGAAATTTTCCCGGCGGTTTGCATAAGGTCACACCAAGAGGCGTGCGCTAGATCTATTAATTTTTCCCCTCCCTTTGTAACAAAGGGAGGGGTTTTTAATTTGCCTGGCGCGGGGTATAATATAATGAGCATGAACGATATTAATCTTTTAAAATCGGCGGTGTTTGGCAGGCGGAATGTCTTAGCGAAAATTCACGCTCAGCAGGGTTTGGTGTCGCTATTTAATTATGTTACCGGTTGGCCTCATCCAGCGGGTTTTGCCGGTGAACCTGCTGTTGCTGTAATTAAAGATTTGGCTAGGAAATACCTTGGTGTTCAGGCGGTGGCAGAACTAGCATCTCAAATTGAAGAGCAGTCTTTAGTTTCTACGGTAGATCATCATGGAATTTTTGGCCACCCATTTTTTCTAAATGCCAATTTGCTTTTTTCTTTGAAAAAAGATTTAAAGTATTTGCCGGTTTTTTCCACCAGTGGGGTATCTTTAAATAATTCTTCTTGGCCGGGGTGTCTGGTTTTAACCAATCCCAATACCGGCCTTTTGGAACGGTTGTCTTTTTTTCACGATGGCCATAAAACCAAAACGGTGTTTGGTGCAATAAAAATCGGCGAGGAGGAAGTTAGGCGAGTGGTTCAGCAGGTAAAACAGTTAACATTTTTAAAACCTGAGCAGAAAGAAAAATTAACCCAATTGATACCTAAAATTTTTTTATCGACCCGGGTATTAGAGCAAAATAATTTTTCCGACCAAGCGTGTATAATTAGTCAAATGCTGTGGCAAGAAACTTTCTCATCTGCTCCAAAATTAGTTTATCTGCCACTGGAAGAAATCGCCTCGCAAATTTTAATTAAAGATATTTCTGTAAGCCCCAACCATATTTTACATAAATTATTGTTTACCCCTGCGGGATGGCAATTAGTAGAAAAATATTTTTTGGGGCTTCGGGGTGCTTTTGGGCCCAACCGGGGTAGTTTTTTGTTTTGGGGAGTGGACAATCAAGACAAAAGATTTGCCCTATATCGTGAAGGATTAAAGATTAAAGATTTAGGATTAAAAGTTGAGTATCAGCTAACATCAGAGATTATTAGTAAAGCCCTTGGCGATAGGTTTATTTATCCTACTAGTTTAGTATGTTTTTTGGTAATGCTGTATTATAATTTTAATTGTTTAGGCGGGTTTAACCAGACCAGCTGGCTAACGGTTATAAAAGAAAAATTTATCGCCCTGTTAGCAGAGATGGGGGAAACTGCTATCCCGTCGCAGATTTCTAAAGTGGTAACAGATAATTTTGCGGAAACCCCTTTGGCTTTTTCCTATACAAATGGTTTGCTAACCAAGTCATCGTTATTAGATTTGTATTTAAATGGTGTGGAATATTCAGTTTTGCAAAGCCAAGCTAAAAAAATTACCTTGGCGCAAAGTTTGGAAACAGAATTGCCGGAAATTTATAAAATCGTCGTGCCCCAAAAAGACCGTCTGCCTAATTTATCCGCCATTACCCCCGCCCAAATCGCGGAAAATAACGGTTTGACAAAGGTTTTAGGTTTGCTATAATATCTTTATGAACTCATAGTGGGTAGAGTGTCATTGCGAGCCCGAATGCATCTGAGGGCGCGGCAATCTTTGGAAAATATAGATTGCTTCGTCGGTTGCACTCCTCGCAATGACAGGAGCTGATGATGACCGTTCAAGCCTTATAAACATAGGCTGATTACGAAATACTCGCTATCACTTATATATATGAAACGCATTGCTCAAAATTTTTGGTTTTATTTTACCCCGATCGTTGAGACCGGAAATTTTGAGTTGAGTTCACAGATGCACAGATAACACAGAGCAAACTGAAAAATCAACTTAAGCTTTCCCGCCTCAACGGCGGGTTTTTGTTTGTCCTGAAAACGGGCAAGCTAGTGTAAACAATCGAAATGGGCGCAATCTGCGCCAGGGGAGGACGAAATGGCCAGGGCCATAAAATGTACAAATGGGCACATCATGCATACACAAGACACATCCGGTGGTGTGATTGCTTCGTGTGAGCCTTGTGGCATAGCATTGACCCATGTCAGTGTTTTGTTGAGAGAAAAACTTGTTGATTGGGTCGATCCTGGCCCTAATGAAGTTCCAGAAAGGCTTAAGGGATTGCTTGATAAACAGCCAGCTCAACTTCCCTTTTAGCATTTTGCTCTTGAGGGGGTGAGGAATTTAATCCCGCAGGGAGTATTTTCCTGGCCCTCTTGGGGGCCAATGCCGACACTCTTGAAAGGGGGTGGTCAATGAGCAAAGTCTGGTTTTAAGTCCCCGAGCCGAATACGGGATAACAAGCTATTTCGGCAGCCGGTTGCAACCCTTTGCAACCGGCTCATTTTTTTCTTGACAGGCTTGTTTTTTCTATGTATGATAAGTATGTATTATCATACATAAAGGGCCTGTTGCCGAATGTCATTTTTGCCCAAAAAGAGCTTGTTTGGTAAAATTCCCAAAAAAATTTATCCGCTTACCTTTCAGGTAAACATCAAAATTTGTTTTGAAAATTTTCCTCAAACCATCTCATTTTGCATCAAAAAGCCCATTCGTCAACAGACCCATAATTTAAAAAGAGGCCAAATGACTAAATATCTAGTGAATTCAGACATACACAAGCATGACAAAATGTACGGTACCACTACCATGGGCGCCCGCGGGCAAGTTGTTATTCCGGCTCAGGCGCGGAAAGATCTCAAATTAAATCCCGGCGACCAGTTAATGGTTATGGGCAAGTTCGGCAAAGTACTGGGCTTGATGAAGGCTGATCAGCTAACAGAAGTAATAGACAAGATTATGGAAAGTGTAGACAGTAAAGAGTGGAAAAAAGAAATAAAAAAACATATGGAAAAAGTTATCGGGGCAAGTTTAAAAAAATAATTTATTACTAATTTTTAAAAAATATGAATATCCGCGGATTTTTTACCAAAAAAAAGATAATCTGGACGGTAATAATTTTACTGGTCGTTTTACCGATTGCTTATCAAATTTTTAAACCCAAAGACAATAGCGCCAATATTTTAACCGACACTGTTAAAAAACAAGATATCAAGTACACGGTTTTAGCTACCGGTCAGGTGGTTTCCGAAACCGATTTGAATTTGAGTTTTAAAACCAGCGGCATAGTGCAAAGTGTGAGAGTTACAGAAGGGGACAAGGTTAAGTCCGGCCAAGTTTTAGCCAGCTTAGAACAAAAAGACCAGTTTGCCAGTTTAACTTCCGCTCGCGGTTCTTTAGCCGCCGCCCAGGCTAATTACAATAAAGTTTTGTCTGGCGCCAGCAGTGAAGAGGTTACTGTTTCTCAGGTGACTTTGGATAATGCTAAAAGTTCATTGGAAAATACTATAAAGCAACAGGAAGTTTTGGTTGAGAGTGCTTATAAGGCATTGCTCAATTCCGGCTTGTCGGCTATTGCCACCAGCGGAAATACCGGTAGCGTTACGGCCACGGTCTCCGGCACTTATACTGGAACCGAGCAGGGTATTTATAAAATTGGTATTTATTCCACCGGCAACGGCTTGCGTTTTCAGGTCAACGGTTTGGAGAATGGAGATGGGATTGTAGATATTTCCCCACAGCCTATTGGCACTAAAGGATTATATATTCAGTTTTCTTCCACTAGCGTACCGGCGAATAATTCTTGGACAATCAGTATACCGAATACGCAATCATCCACTTACGTTACTTATTTTAACGCATATAATTCTGCTTTAGAAACTCAAAGAAGCGCATTAACCGCCGCCCAGAATGCCGTGGCTTCGGCTCAGGCGGCATTGGACTTAAAAAAGGCCCAAGCCCGCCCGGCGGACTTGGAAGCGGCTCAGGCACAAATTTTAAGTGCTCAAGGCCAGGTTCTAACTGCCCAGTCGGCATTTGATAACACCATGATTAAGGCTCCGGCAGACGGTACTATTACATCTGTCGATATTAAGGTTGGGGAGTTGGCCGCCGCGCAAAAAGCGGTAATAATTTTACAAGATGTTGGCAATCTTCACGTTGAGGCCAATATTAGCGAGGCAAATATTGCCGCGTTAAAAATCGGCCAGGATGTAGATATTACTTTAGACGCCCTTGGGGCCGACAGGCATTTTATCGGCAAAGTGCAAACCGTTAATCCGGGAGCGACTGTAGTTTCCGGGGTGGTAAATTATAAAGTTACTGCCAGCGTGGATGATATTCCGGAAGTAAAACCGGGCATGACCGCGAATATGACAATTTTGGTAGAGAAAAAAAACGGGGTCTTGGCCATGCCGCTTCGCGGAATTATTTCCAAAGACGGGGGAAAATATGTTCGCATAATTACCGATACTAAAAAGAAAACGTACAAAGAAGTGGAAGTTAAAATCGGACTGGAAGCCGATGAAGGCTTGGTGGAAATCCTTTCCGGTTTAAACCAGGATCAAGAAATAGTTACGTATATAAAACAATAGTGAGAATGAACAAGATTGACATGACTTAAAAGAATGACAAGAATGTCTGCAATTAAATCATGTTCAATCATTTAATCTTATTTAATCTTGTCAATCATTTATGTCTTTAATAAAAGTTCAAAATTTAAGCAAAGATTACGTTAACGAAGACATAATTACTTCAGTCTTACACAATTTGTCTTTTAGTATTGAGCAAGGCGAATTTGCGGCGATTATGGGTCCGTCCGGAAGCGGTAAATCTACCCTAATGCATATTTTAAGTTTTTTGGACAGGTCTTCAGGCGGTCTGTACGAATTTAAAGGACAAGATATTAAAGGTTTTGACGATGACTATTTGGCGACTTTGCGGAATGAAGAAATTGGATTCGTGTTTCAATCTTTTAATTTACTGGCTCGCACGAGTGTTTTAGATAACGTTAAGCTGCCGTTAATATACAGTA
>CAYIHW010000009.1:0-21018 GCA_964363335.1 uncultured Candidatus Saccharibacteria bacterium | reverse complement strand
TGGCCTTGCCAGGCCATGGCTACACGGTGGCTTTGGGAAAAGGTGAATAGTTACGGTAGTTATAGTATTTGGTTTCAAATTTTTTATATAAATATTCTAACCATTTTCCACCATAGATACATGAAAACCACTGGCCAAAAGCCAGTGGTTTTATTTTGCCAAATAATGGGTTATGCCCCGTTGATAGCTACTTTAATATGTACCTATTTAAATAGGTACATATTATTATCCAAACCTGTTTTAATAATATTTTAATTAAACGCCATTTTTGTCATCTGTCTCCCTGGTGAACCCGACGAACTGCGGCGTTTTTTTTGGCAATTTTTTAATTTTATAAACTGCGGTTTTGTCTGAAATATCATATTTTGCTTCAAAAAATTATTAAGCAACAAGTCTAATGGTCCAATTGCAAATTTGGAAAAGATGCAAGCCGGAATGGATTGGGCATGGCAATACGTTGCACAATCAGGCTGTTCTATTTAATTCATGTTGGGTTAAGCCCACTGAAGCTCATTTTCGCAATTACGTCTTACAGGGAGACATAAAAAACAGCAGGATTTACGCGGCCGCGTAAATCCTGCTGTTTTAAATTAGCATCTTATTTCAGCAAGCTTTTTAAGTTGGCAATTCTCCCGTCAGTAATTTCCCATTCATAAATATCCGCGTTGGTAATATCTTTATTCGAGCCGTCTTTGCCGCGGTAAATTCTGGTTATGGACGGAAAATGAAATAATAATATGCGAATTACGCCGTTGTGCGTAACAATGCCAATATTGCTGTGGCTAAAATTATCAATAATGTCTAGAATCGCTCTTACGGAACGCTGGCGAACATCGTCCGCGCTTTCCCCGCCAAACGGCCGGTAGTCATATTCCTGCATAGCTTCCAGTTCCTTGTGGTTTGGCAAAAGTTTGTCCCATTCAGACATAGGCTTGCCGGTTAAACTGCCAAAGTCGCGTTCGGTTAACCTATAGTCATGCAGGACTTGGATTTTTTCCGGCAGCATATTGTTAATATATACGGCCGTTTCTTCCGCCCGGCGCAGGTGTGAAGTATACAGCACGTCCAAATCCAAATGCTTGGCCAGTCGGGCCAAGGTTTGGGCTTGAATTACTCCTTGGGTATCCAGATAGTCGTTAATTTGGACGCCTTGGCGGATATGTTGTTTATTTTTTAAAGTTTCGCCGTGGCGAATAAAATATAGAGTAGTTGTGGCTTTTGTTTGCACGCTGAAAATTTAAATTTAAAAAATTACTTTTTTTGCTTTTGTGGCTGCTTTTTTAGCGATCGGCTTTTTCTCTTTGCCGAGTTTAGCTAAATCACCGGAAATTTTTTGCCAGTGGCTTTTTAGTTCTTTGCCCAAAGCCTCCACGTCCTTAGGGGCAATATTTTTTATTTGTTTGTATTTGGCCAATACTTCCTTGGCGGCAACTTCATAATTTTGTTTGCTCACCTTTTCCATTGTCTTAATTTTTTTGACCATTTCTTCCTTGGCCTTTTTGCTCCAGGCGCTTAAAGACTTACGGTTCTTTTTGCCGGCAGTACCGGAAAAGAAATAAGTGGCGGCCGCGCCGGCTGCTAAGGCTGCCAGGCCAAGCCCGCCAACTATTTTTTTGGTGGATTTTTGCATAATATCCCTTTCGTTAAGTTTATTTCTTTTTCTTGCTTAGGTTGTTAAAAAAACTGGCGAAAAATTTTAACTTGGCGCCTTTGTCTTTGACGTTTTGGCGCAGTTCCGACAAATCCTGAGAAATTAGGTCAGCCTCGCTTTTTGCTCTTTGGGAAATGTATTTAATATCCCGGGAAATTTTAATAATGTAGATAATCAGCACCGCCAGAAGAATGCCCAGTAAAATAACGGCAGCGCTGGTAATTACAAAAAAAATGTCCATTTTGGCAAATTCGCTCATACCCAGTATATCATCTTTCAATTCCAAACGCCTTGTTTGGGCGCTTGTAGTTAATTAATCTTGAATCCAAAATCTGCGACCTTGCGTTGTTTTTAGGTAATGTTCACGGCGTTTGGCGTCTTCTTCATCCAAACCGCCTTCAAAGTATATAAGTTTAAAGGGTCTTCTAAATTCTGTGGAGAAATTATACCCTGCATTATGTTCTTTTATTCTCCGCTTTAAATTATTGGTATATCCAATGTATCTGTTGCCATCTTTACTACTTTTCAGTACGTAAACATAAAAGAACGTATTGAAAGTTGTATTACCGGGCATATGTGATTATTTATAGTATTCTTTAATTTCAAATAACACATACATAGAAATAACTATTCCTATAATGGCTCCAATAATATCGCCATGGAGCAGTTGTCCCAGGGTGGAAACAAGAACCGCATAATAAGCTAAGCGCCAGCCTTGAATTTTTCTGGCAAACAGTCCAGGCAAGGCAAAGGCTCCTAAGCCTAAAGAAGCCAGAGAAAAGATAATGCCAACAATTGCATACCCGCCTGATCTGGCGGCAACTTGTGCCGCGAAAGGCATGACAATAGTTGTTAAGCCAAAAGCTATTAATAGAGCAGGGATAGAAATCAAAATGGCTATTAAGGTGAACCATGGGCCGAATTTTACTAAGAATTCTTTGACGCTGGGCGGGAAATGAAACGGTGCCTTATCGTGCAAATAAGTTTTAAGGAATCGTTCTATTTCGTTCATAAACCCTGTTTGTCCGCCTTGTGGGGCAGGCACTTGATTTTGATTTGTTTCCATTTTTTTTTTGGTTTGGTCGTTAGTTGATTGTATCTTAATTATACCATAGTTTTAATTATTTCCGTATTTGGCAAACATTTCCTCCACGATTTTTTGGAAAGTGGTCCGTATGTTCTCGTCACGGCCGACTTCCAAAACTTCATCGTTTAAATTTGTCGCCGCCGAAGTCCAGTTATAACTGCCGGAAGCATAAGCTTTTTCGGTAACCAGTACTTTTAAATGCATAATTCCAGAATGGTCCTGGGTGTATATTGGGATGCCGGCTTTTTTTAACTCGTCAATAATTTTTTGCTGCGGTTCCAATTTTTGGTACTGCGAGCGGTCGGTGAGGCCAACTACTTTGAGGCCACGGTACTTGGCGGCGACAAGCGCGTCTTTAATATCGGCGCGGGTAAAAGTATACACCGCGAAATAGACGTATTTGTCGGCATCGCGGATCTCATTAATTATTTCTTTGTTTAATTCACGTTCCTGGTTGTAGTAAACATTAACTTGGCGTTCTAAGACAGGCCGGTACCGGAAAGAATAGTAAAATTGAGCCGCTGTCGCAATAAGCAGAGCGATGATTAAAATATATAGTTTTTCTTTGGTTTGAGTAGTCATCTTATTATTCTAATACGATGCTCTTATTTCTTTTTCCGCGTCGCGTTTTTTGATGTACTCCCGTTTGTCGGTTTTTTTACGCGCTTTCCCCAGGCCAATTTTCATTTTTACCAAACCACGGTTGCCTAAAAATATTTCTAAGGGGATTATAGTCAGGCCTTTTTCTTTTCCCAACAGCTGATTGATTTCATCTTTTTTTAGCAGTAAACCACGGGTTTGGGTGGGGTTGTATTTCTCGTGCTCCGCGTATTTATACGGCCCAATGTGACAGTTAATTAAACCAGCCCCCGAGGCTGACACCGTTACATAAGCTCCGGTTAAAGAAACGTTGCCCGCCTTTACGGATTTTACTTCCGGGCCGGACAATACCAAGCCAGCCATTAAAGTGTTTTTAATGTCGTAATCAAATCGGGCGCGTTTGTTGTCAGCGAAAATTTTTCCGCCAAAAGAAGATTGAGGAGATTTAGTAGACATAAGACAATTTTAACATTTTTCCTAGACTAAAACCATCTGTAATATCCTCAAGAGGAACCTTTATACCATAAAATTGAACTGGAAGAAGGGACACTTCTTCCAGAGGGATAAATTTGTGAAACAGGCGGGTTTTATGTTATAGTATTAGGGTAATTATGCCCAGTAATACTACTTTCAATAAGTTCGTTCCACATATAAGCGAAAGCCTTGATTTGGGCAAAGTATGACGGATGTTGATGTTTTAAGATTTTCAGAAACGAACTTTTACAAACATGCCAGTGCATTTAAATTTTTTAGATAAATCGATTTTTATAAAAACATTTTTTAGCCACTCGCGCCATCCGGCGTGTTTGTAATTGAAAGAAGATATACTGGGATGCAAAATGAAACAGGAAAAAATTGGATAAGCCATCTATTGGCTTCGGCGCTGTCGGACTTAAAGTTAACCTCTTATTTAGACAGTTTGGACATAAAAGTTCCGGATTTAAACTTTGGGGATTACTCCACCAACGCGGCTTTAATTTTGGCAAAAAAACTTAAAGAAAATCCTAAAGAGGCGGCTAACAAAATAATAGAAAAAATTCAGGAAAATGCTGTTGCCAAAGATTTGGTGACTATGCAGGAAGCGGGCGGATTTATAAATTTCACTTTAACCCCGCAATTTTTACTGAATAATTTAAATAGAATTTTAGACCAAGGTGATTTATACGGCTGTTCGGTAAATGGCGGAGGCAAAACTGTTATAATAGAATATTTTCAAAATAACGTGGCCAAGCCACCGCATGTGGGGCATTTGCGCAGTGCGGTTATTGGGGATTGTCTGTTGCGGGTTTTTCGCAGTCAGGGGTTTAAGGCGGTATCGGATACGCACATTGGAGACTGGGGCACGCAATTTGGAATTTTGCTGTTTGCTTATAAAGAATTTATAAAAGCCGGTGGCGAGAAAAAATTAATTGAAGCTGACCCAATTGATGAACTAAATAAATTGTATGTTGGCATGTCGGCAAAAATTGAAGCTGATCCGGCTTTGCGGGATTTAGGCAAAGAAGAATTTGCCAAGTTAGAGCAGGGGAACACCGAAAATCGCGAACTGTGGCAGTGGTTTGTGCGAGTTTCTTTGGAAGACTTTGAAAACTACCGCAAAATTTTAGAGGTCTTACCATTTGACCATAACTTAGGCGAAAGTTTTTATGAAGACAAAATGCCGCCTATTTTGGCCGAGCTTAAGCAAAAAGGCTTATTGGTGGAATCCCAAGGCGCGCAAGTGGTAAACCTTGAGCCACAAAAAATGGGTTTTGCTGTGTTGGTAAAATCCGATGGCGCTACTACTTATTTAACACGCGATGTTGCCACTATAAAATACAGAATTGAAGACATGAAATTGGAAAAAATGTTGTATGTGGTAGACAATCGGCAGGCACATCATTTTAATCAAGTATTTGAAATTTCCAAACAGGCCAATTATTTGCCGGACCCTAAAGCTGTCGAACACGTGGATTTTGGTTTTATGTCTTTGCCCGAGGGCGCGATTTCCACCCGCAAAGGCACAACCATTAGTTTAAGGAATTTAATTGACGAAGCCCGCTTGCGCGCTTTGCAAATTATAGAAGAAAAAAATCCGGCACTGGAAAATAAAAAATCAGTGTCTGAGCAAGTGGCGCTGGCGGCCATAAAATATTTTGACCTGTCCCATAATCGCAAAACCGAAATTGTATTTACTTGGGACAAAGCGCTCTCTTTTGAAGGCAATACCGGCCCGTATTTGCAGTATACTCACGCTAGGATTCATGGCATACTCCGAAAATCGCAGACTAACGCAGACAGTACGCAGACTCACGCAGACACTGAAATTCCGCGTCAGTCGGGGTTTTCGTCCGCGTCAGTCGGCGACCGTGAATTAACGGTGCTACGCAAGCTCATTCAGTATCCGGAAATTGTGGCTCAGGTGGCCAAAGATTACTTGCCCAACAACCTGTGTAATTATTTATTTGAACTGTCACAGACCTTTAATTCTTTTTATCAGGAAGTCCCGGTGTCCCAGGAACAAAATTTAATGATTAGAGATTTTCGATTAAAGCTAATTACCGCCACCGCTCAAGTTATTAGAAACGGTCTTTATCTTTTGGGGATTGAAGCCCCGGAAGAAATGTAGTTTACTAGAATTAAGAATATAGAATTAAGAATTATGAGTACAGAAAATAATCAAAAAACATTAACAGCTCCCGATTTTAATAAACTGGAACAGGATATTTTAAAATTTTGGGATGAGAATAAAATTTTTGAAAAGTCTTTGGAAGCAACCAAGACCTGTGAGCCCTACATTTTTTATGATGGCCCGCCTTTTGCTACGGGCTTACCGCACTACGGCCATATTTTGGCATCTACCATTAAAGACGCCATACCTCGCTATCAAACCATGAAAGGGCGATTTGTGCGCAGGCGTTGGGGCTGGGACTGCCATGGTTTGCCGATTGAAAATATTGTGGAGCAAAATTTAAAAATTTCCGGCAAAAAACAAATTGAAGAACTGGGAGTGGACCGGTTTAATAAAGTTTGCCGGGACAACGTCCTAAAGTTTGCCGACGAGTGGGGGAAAACCGTAAAGCGCATGGGTCGTTGGGTGGATTTTGAAAACTCCTACAAGACCATGGACACCAGTTACCAGGAATCGGTCTGGTGGGCGTTGCAGCAAATTTGGAACAAAGGATTAATTTACGAAGACCGCAAAGTCCTGCTTTATTGTTCCCGCTGTGAGACTCCCATTTCCAATTTTGAAGTGGCTATGGATAACAGCTATAAAGACGTCACCGAGGAATCGGTGTACGCCAAGTTTAAACTTGTACCTCGGCAGAGAATCATAAACGACCTTACCAACGACAAAACTTACTGCTTGGCCTGGACCACCACCCCTTGGACATTACCGGGGAATACTTCGCTAAACATTGGCGGGGATATTCGCTATGTGTTAATCGAGATGGAAGACGGCCCCGACTCCGCCAAGCCTTCGACGGGCAAGGAGCGGTACATTTTAGCCAAAGACAGATTGTCAGTTATTGAGGGCGCTTACGAAACAGTAGCGGAATTTCCGGCTCGGGCTATTGAAGGCTTGTCTTACGAGCCTCTCTATCCCGTGGTGATTGTGGATCCGAACAATCGGGCGCATAAAATTTATATTGCCGATTTTATCACCACCACCGACGGCACCGGCATTGTTCATAACGCCGCTATGTATGGAGAAGAAGATTACCAGTTGGCCAAGGCCAAGAATTTGCCCCGCGTAGATATGCTGGACCACAAAGGCAAGTATTTGGAAATGGCACCGGAAAATTTGCGTGGGGTGTTTTTTAAAAACGCGGACAAAATTATTTTAAAAGAGCTAACCGAGACGGGGAAGGTTTATAAAACCGAAAGTTATATCCACTCCTATCCGCATTGCTACCGTTGCGGTACCCCGCTGTTTTACAGCGCCCTGCCGGCATGGTTTATAAATATTCAGTCGGTAAAAGCGGACTTAATAAAAAATAACGAGGACATCAATTGGCATCCGTCTCATTTAAAGCATGGGCGGTTTGGTAAGAGCGTAGCCACCGCGCCGGATTGGAATATTTCCCGCAACCGCTACTGGGCCACGGCCTTGCCGTTTTGGAAATGTGAGTCGTCCGAATGTGGTCATGTGGTATGTGTAGGATCAATTGCGGAACTGGCGGAAAAGTCCACTAATTTTGCGGAAATTTATCCGGATTTTGTAGGGGCAGCGCTTGCGCGCCCGCCATCGGAAACGGGCGGCCAAGGCCAGCCCCTACACAACCCGGAATCAATAGACCTTCACCGCCCATACATTGACCGCGTTAAGGTAAAGTGCGAAAAGTGTAACGGGCAAATGAGCCGGGTGCCGGAAGTGGTGGACTGCTGGGTAGAGTCCGCGTCTATGCCGTTTGCCGAACTTCACTACCCATTTGAACATAACGCGGAATTACGCGGAGCCACTGCAATCGCGGACGGACGCGGAAAAGACCCTGAAGATTTTAAAAATCGGTTTCCGGCGGATTTTGTAGCCGAATATATCGCGCAAACCCGCGCCTGGTTTTATGTTATGCACGTGGTGTCCTCCACAATTTTCCAGCAGGCGCCGTTTAAGCATGTGGTAACCACCGGAAATATTTTAGCCGAAGACGGCAGTAAAATGTCCAAGAGCAAAAATAATTATCCCGACCCCAATATTTTAATTGAAAAATTCGGTATTGACTCAATCCGGTTTTATTTGCTGACCTCTTCGGTCATGAACGGCGACGATTTCAATTTTAGCGAAAAAGGCGTTTCGGAAATCAGCCGGAAAGTGAACATACTGCTGTACAATGTTTGGAGTTTTTTGCGCATGTATTATAAAGGGGTGGCGCCGGAAGCAAGGCCTGCATCTGAGCATGTGCTGGATCGCTGGATATTGGCCAAGCTGTTTGAATTACACGGCAAAGTTACAGGCTGTTTGGACGAATACAATACCGTGAAAGCCGGTAAAGATATGGTGGATTTTATTAACGATTTGTCCACTTGGTATTTACGTCGTAGTCGCGACCGTTTAAAACTGGAAGGCCAGGAAGGCATTCAGGCCGGAGAAACTTTAAGTTATGTGTTAGCTGAGTTAAGTAAAATGCTGGCGCCTTACATGCCTTTTTTGGCGGATTTTATTTACAAAGATGTGACCGGCAAAGAGTCTGTTCACTTAGCCTCTTGGTCTAATTTGTCTATGTTTTCCGTAGAGACCGATGTGTTCAGTAAAATGGATATTGTCCGCGAAGTGGCGGCACTGGGACTCTCGGTGCGCAAAGACAAAGCCTTGCCCGTGCGCCAGCCACTGCGAGCTATCGCGTTTTCTTCCAAGCAAAAAGATTCGAGTTTACCGGATGAATTTAGCCGGCTAATTTTAGAAGAGCTAAACATTAAAGAAATCGACGCTTCACTGCTGGATAAAGACTTAAGACCGGATACCGGAATAATAATTGTTCCCGGCGTTGGCAGTGTGGAGAATTTTTACTTAGACACTAATTTAACGCCGGAATTAAAATTGGAAGGCACAGCCAGGGAGTTGGAGAGGCAAGTGCAGGATTTACGCAAAAAAAGCGGGCTCAAGCCCGGCGAACTGGTGGATTTGTATTACAACACCCAAGATGAAAATTTGGAAAGCTGTCTGCTTAAACTGGTGAACCGAAAAAAAACTTTTGTCAGCCAAATTTCTAAAAGTTATGAAGTGGAAGCGGACTTTGAAATTCAGGCTCAAGCAGGCGGCAAGCCGATTTGGCTGGGGATAATAAAAATATAAATACATCGAATCAACGAATTAGTCGAATCTTCGAATAACTACGAATTCGTAATTCTTCGTAGATTCGTTCTATTTGGAGATTTGATATTTATGAGAGAAATTAAATACACCGGCATCATCCTCAAGAAACAGCCGCTTGGGGAAGCTGACGAACTTATTACCTTGTTTACCAAAGAACAGGGGAAGGTTCGCGTGCTTGCCAAGTCGGTTAAGTCCGCCAAATCAAAGTTGCAGCAAAAATTGCAGGCTTTGTTTTTTGTTGAGGCTCGCGTGACCACCGGAAAACTGCCAAAAGTTATTGGCGTGGAAACCATAAAAATTTACGCGCCTTTGCGGGAAAATTTGGATGGCTTAAAGCATGCTTTTTACGCGCTGGAATTTGTGTTAAAATTTTCCGCGGACGAACAAAAAAATGAAAAATTATTTGTTATTTTTGAGAGTTTCTTGGAATTTTTAAATTCTTCTCCTTCGGCCCAAGTGTTAGATTTAGGGTTGCTTAAATTTAAGTTATCCGGGCTTGAAACAGTCGGTTTTGCCGTGCATTTTCCAAAAGACGCGCTAACAGAGAGGCAACTGTTTTTTAGCCCCGAGGCGGGCGGTTTTTTGCCAAACCCTGGTGGTGTGGCCGTGGATGCTGAAATTTACCAGTTATTTTTACAGCTTAAGGCTTTGCGCCCGACGGAAGCAGAACTATTAAAATTTAATCCACGGTCCGTATTCCAGCTCCAAAGTTTTTTGTCAGATTTTATAGAATACCAGCTGGAACGGAAATTAAAGTCGGAAATGTATTTAAAGGGGATTTAAAGTGGTATAATGATAGTATTAATTATCAATTAGCAAATATATTCTATGGATAATCAAACGTCAACAATTAAGCCGGTGGATAATAATCCCGGGTTTGTGACTAAAGTGGTGGAAACGCCAATATTAGACAGCGATTTGCGGAGACAAATAGGGGGGAATGGCGCTGGCGGAATCCCGCCCAAAAGTTTTTTTAAAGAGAACAAATTTTATTTTTTAGCCATTGTTTTAGGCGTGGCGATTATTTCCATTTTGTCTTATCTGGCTTTTAAAAAACCGGCAGTGGTGGCACCTAAAGAAGCCAATGTGGATATTAGCGTGGATGTGCCGGAAACAGTGGCCAGCGGTGGGGAAGCGGTTTACAAAATTACCATAAAAAATAATGACAGCCAAAAATTAACCAAAGCGGAATTAGAATTGGTTTATCCAGATGGTTTTACCTATATTAATAGTGTCCCAAACGCGGAAAACATATCCGGTACGAAGTTTAAAGTTCCGGACTTGGTTTCCGGACAAAATGCCACGGTTATGGTTAAAGCCAAGGCTAGTGGCAATGTGAATGACGAAAAAAGATTAGACTTAAAACTGCATTACAGCTACGCGAATTTTACTTCCGAATTTGTTAAAGATCAGATCAGCATTGTGCGCTTGGTGGCCTCCGACGTGCTGGTAGAGCTTTCGGGTCCACAAACAGCCAATAACGCTGAAATAATTGTCTATACCGCCAAGTATCAAAATAATTCTGACCAGGACGTAAAAAACGCGCGTATAAAAATTACTTACCCGGCGGGTTTTGCGTTCGCAGAGGCTAATCCGGCCGCGGGAATTGGAACGGATACTTGGAATATTGGCACGCTGGCTAAAGGAGCCAGCGGGCAAATTCAAATTCAGGGAAGTTTTACTTCGGTTAATCCGGGAGAGGCAAAAACTGCCACCGCAGAATTTATAGTATTAGATAGCAATGGCCAGGCGCAAACCCAGAATTCCTCAACCTTTACCACCACGATTTCAACTTCGCCGTTGCTCGTTAGCCAGGAGCTGGAACCGGCCGCGCCCAGCGGCGTGGTTAAGCCCGGAGCTAATTTAGTTTACCGAATTCGCTATCAAAACAATGCCAGCACGGCCGCCACAGGCGTAAATATTGTGGTAACTTTGGATTCCCGCGTAATAAATTTATCCAGTTTACGAGCGGAAGGCGGCCAGGTAAATAATAATACTATTTTGTGGAATGCTTCAACCATTCCAAATTTAGAAAGTCTGGCGCCCAATGAATCCGGTCAATTAAGTTTTAGTCTGCAGTTAAACAACCCGGCAGTAAAAGACTCAGCTAAAAATTTAACCGTTATTTCCAATATTAAAATTAAATCTAACGAATACGGTGCATATTTTTCCGGCAATGCTTTAACTTTAAAAGTTTCCAGTCCATCTGCCATAAAGGCTAATTTAAGTTTTGTTTCCGGCCAATTGCCGCCGCAAGTGGGCAGGCAAAGCGTTTATAAGATTAAACTATCTTTAAATAATTCCACAAACGATTACGCTGACGGCGTGGTTACCGCGTTTATTCCGCTGGGAGCCAATGCTCTGGTGCCCGGCAGTTATACGCCAAGCGAGTCAGCCAATGCCTCTTATGATTCATCTACCGGTAAGCTGGTGTGGGATGTCGGCACTTTGCCGGCTAACACCGGCAGATTTGCTCAAGCTAAAATTTTGGAGTTTCAGGTAAAATTAAACCCTTCCGCCTCGCAAGTAAACCAATCGCCAACTTTAGTAAAGAGTATAAATTTTGCGGCCAAAGATAGTTTTACCGGCGAAAATATTAGTGTCTCGGCTGACGACTTAACTACTAACGATGTTGAAGGAGTTGGATTTGGAAACGGAACGGTGGGCAAGTAGCAAGTAGCAAGTAGCAAGTAGCAAAAGCCCGTTCCGATATCGGAACGGGCTTTTGGCTTGATACTTAATACCAACTACTTGCTACTAATTTTACGGATATATGTATCCGCGGATAGTAGGGCTGTTAATTGGAATCCAACGCTGGTTGACCTTGTTGAATTTTTCATAATTCATTTCAGAAACTAAAATTCTGGTGGCTTCCACCTGTTCTACATAAGCCACGTGTCCGTAACGGCGGTTGTCAGTGGTAACGACCACTGAGCGGGGAGCCGGTTCTTTACCGGTCGCGTAGCCGGAAGCCTTGGCGTTAGATAGCCAATTTTTAGCATTGCCGCCAAAAGTAATTTTTATTCTGCTCGCCACATAATAAGTGCAATAGCCTTTGGGGAAAATATGTCCTACCCCATCATAACCCGAACTTTCGCTGGTAATGTCGTTGGAGTCGTCGCGCGCGGGAGTTTTTTTAGTTGGGGCTTTAGGCTGCGGTGGTTTAGGCGCCTCGGTAATTTTTCCGCCGGGAATTATTATATACTGGCCGGCGTCTATATCTTCAGCATTGGCCAGGCTATTATAAGAAATAATTTTATTTAGTAATTCGTCAGCGGAAGAATCACGTACAGTTTTATCCTTATTGTATTTTTCCGGGTTAAACTTCGCGGCCAAGTCAGGCAAAGTGGTATTGCTGTCTGCTATCGCGAGAGCTCCATCGGTAGGTAAAATAATTAAGTGCCAGCCGGGCTTAATGTTTGAAGATGAAAGCTTATTTGCCCACATAAGAGTCTGCTGGCTAACCCCAAAGTTTTTGGCTATGGCTGGCAATGTGTCATTAGCTTGGGTTTGATAAATTTTTATTTGTTTAGCTATCAAGCTTTCAATACTATCCGGGTTAGGGGCTAAAATAGTAGTTTCATTTCCCAATATTATATCTTGATTTTCGGCTGCGCCATTCTGCCCTGTTAGCCCTTGGGCATCCAGTCCGACAAAATCTTCCGCGAAGGCTTGAGGGACAAAGCTATTTTTAGAAACCAGGGTAACAATACTGCTGTTTTTAGCAAACAACTTGCGGTTCATCTCGGAATGGTTGCTTAAAAAATTCCCCGCCAAGCTATTGTCCTGATAATTACTGCCTGAGAAAAAATGCCAGTTCATCGCAGAAACCACAATAGCCAAAATTAAAACAAGCAATTCGCCGGAGAATTTAAATATAAAATCCATCCAGTCCATGCGCTTGATGTGTATGGCCGGAAAGCTGTCTATATGCAGCTTTTTCAAATGTGGAGCTCTTTTTTTAATCTGAAAAAAGAGCTTTTTGCTATAGTATTGTATAAAAAAGGCTACTCTGGAATAAATCGTCTTTGCTTGAGTGAGCCAAGATTTTATCTCGGAAATAAAGTCCCCTTTATCATTTTTTGACGTAAAAAATTGGTCTTATTGTCAAAAAATGATAATAAATATTTACTTAAGTTTGCACCTTGGGCAACAAAGAATTTTAGCCGTTCCAAATGACTTTTTGGCTAAAATAAATTTTAAGTAAATACTTTTAATTGTTTCTATAATTTAAGTGATAGCGAGTATTTCGTAATCAGCCTATGTTTATAAGGCTTAAACGGTCATCATCAGCGTCTGTCATTGCGAGGAGTGCAACCGACGAAGCAATCTATATTTTCCAAAGATTGCCGCGCCCTCAGATGCATTCGGGCTCGCAATGACACTCTACTCGCTATGAGTTAATTTCTATGTTCAATTTTAACACCCTGGCTAGGAGAGGGCAAGGATTTAATCCACAGCAAGGCAAAATAGACCTTATTTAAGGCGAGTCAATTGTAAGTTTGGCTTAAATAAGGACTAATATTTGGCTGAAAAAAATATCGCGCTTGGGTGTGAGAATAGTAATTCTTGTGATAATATAAATAGATGGATTTAACCTCTTTAAACGAAAAACAAAAAGAAGCCGTGGTCGCGCCCATGGGGCCAATATTGCTGTTGGCCGGACCCGGTAGCGGTAAAACTAAGACTCTGACCAGCCGTATTGCTTATATAATAGAGAAGAAAATGGTTGCGCCGGAGCATATTTTGTCGCTAACTTTCACTAACAAGGCGGCTAAGCAAATGCGCGAGCGGGTGAGCAAGTTACTTGTCAAGAATAAAACCGCGGTCGACAGCTTAACCATGGGCACGTTTCATTCGGTCTGCGCCAAAATTTTGCGCCATGAGATAACGGCTTTAGGCTATGGCAGTGGTTTTGTAATTTTTGATAAGGATGACCAGCAAAAAACCATTAAGGAGATATTAGAAGATTTACGCATCGACAGTAAAAAATTGCCGGCCTCTATGTTTGGCGCGCTTATTTCCCGCGGCAAAAACTTATTGCAAACCCCGGACGAGTTAAATTTAGGGCTGGAATCACCCTTGCGCGAACGCTTGGCGGAAGTCTATACTCGCTACCAGGATGCGATGTATAAGCAAAACGCCCTGGATTTTGACGATCTGCTTATGCTCACGGTGAAAATTTTTCAAAATTTCCCCGAAGTTTTAAAAAAGTACCAAAAAAAGTTTACCTATATATTAGTAGACGAATACCAGGACACCAACCAGGCGCAGTATTTACTTTTGTCCCTGCTGGCCGTATCCCGCGATATTTTTGTAGTGGGGGACGACGCGCAAAGCATTTACAAGTTTCGGGGCAGTGATATTACCAATATTCTAAACTTTGAAAAAGATTATCCGGAAAGTTTGGTTATTAAGCTGGAACAAAATTATCGGTCCACCAAAAATATTCTGGAAGCGGCGCAAAAGGTTATTGAACTTAACCCGGAACAAAAGCTTAAAGTTTTGTGGACGGAAAATCCGCAAGGCGAGAAGATTGTCTTAACTTGTGAACAGGACGAGCGGGGGGAAGCGGAATTTGTGGCTAGAACCATTGTAAAATTAGCCAGTCCGGCAAAGACTGAAGTGGAATACGAGCCGGAAGAAGGCGAACCCCCCAAGCGCGGCTACAGCATTTTAGACCGGTTTATTATGGCCAAAAAAATGCAGGCGAGAATGTCAACTAATTTTAGCGGCGGCGGCATTTTGCCCCAACTGCCTAAAACCCACGAGGCGTTGACTGAGTACTGTATTTTGTATAGAACTCACGCCCAGAGCCGGGCCATAGAAGAAGCCCTTATTGAATCCTCCATTCCGTATCAAATTGTCGGCGGGCTAAAATTTTACGAACGCAAAGAAATTAAAGATATTTTAGGCTATTTGCGTTTGGTGGTAAATTATCGCGATTTGGTGTCCTTAAAACGCGTAATTAATGAACCGGCGAGGGGCTTGGGCGATAAATCCTATGCGGTAATCCGCGATTTTATTTTAAATTTTCACCAAAGCGGCTTAGATGCCGGCACGTCGGATAAACAGACAAATCTGAAAAATAGGAACTCCGACTCTCCGACTCTCCGACTCTCCGACTTCCGAACCGCTTTTGCCGAAGTTAAGCTCCAGCCCAAAGCCTTTATCGCGGCGCAAGAATTTTTCGCGGCGCTGGAAGAACTGGCCGATTTTAACTCGCAATCTACTTTGCCCGAGCTTATGACTAAAATTGTCAGAAGAACCGGTTACGAGCGCTCGGTAAAAGACGGCAGTGAAAAAGGCGAGTCGCGCTGGGAAAATGTGGAGGAATTAATTAATGTGGCCCATAAGTTCAAAAATTTGCCTTGGGCCAAAGCCTTGCAGGAATTTTTAGAGGAAGTGGCGCTCTTGGCGGAAATCGACCAAAAAGACGACGCGCGGGATGTGGTAACCTTAATGACTTTGCATTCGGCAAAGGGTCTGGAGTTTGATAATGTTTTTTTTGTCGGGCTGGAAGAGGGGATACTGCCGCACTCCCGAAGTTTAATTAATCCGGATGAACTTTCCGAGGAGGTGCGTTTGGCTTACGTGGGTCTAACGCGGGCGCGCAAACGTTTGTATTTGGTGTATACTGTAAATCGTCGGGTCTTCGGCAATTTGCAAGTAAACACGCCGTCGCGTATTTTAAAAGTACTGCCGAAAGACAATATGGAATACAAAGGCTTGGCCAAAGACCATTTTAAAGAAGATGACGGGGAGCTGAGTGTTGAGCCAATGGATTATTAACTCTCTACTAAATACGAAATAGTACTAAAAATACTAAACCGGTTAGTTTGCGCACGGCGTGATAAATTTAGATTTCGTACCTTTCGTACTTTTTAGTATTTAGTAGAAATAAAATAATATGGACGTCGAACAATTAAAAAGTTTATTAAGAAATAATGGCATCAAGCCAAACTTTACCTATGGCCAGAATTTTTTAATTGACGAGTTCGTCCTCCAAGATATTGCCGACGCGGCCGGAGTTACCAAAGAAGATAATATTTTAGAAATCGGTCCCGGTGTCGGCAACCTCACTCGTGTGCTGGCTGAGCGCGCCGGGTTTTTGCTGTCGGTGGAAAAAGACCCGAAATTTTTTCAAATTTTGCATAACGTGAAAAAAGACTTTAAAAATAATTTTCGGTTTGAAATTGCCGATGCTTTGGAATTTGATTTTATTAAAACGCTGAATGAGTGCGGAATTATAAGTGCAACCGCTGAAAAAAACGCTGATGTCGGCCTTCAGCGCAATATCAGCGTACCTATCAGCGTACCTATCAGCGACCACTCAGCGAAATACTAAGTCGTCGCCAACATCCCGTACTACATTACCGGAAAAATTTTAAAAATGTTAATGAACGCCAAAGTTAAACCAGACACCATTACTGTCTTAACGCAAAAAGAAGTGGCGCAAAATGTTTGCGCGCTTCCGGGCAACTTATCAGTGTTGGCAATTTCCGTTCAGCTCTTTGGCAAGCCCGAGCTGGTGGCTAAAGTTTTAGCCAGAAGTTTTTATCCGGCGCCAAAAGTTGACAGCGCGATTTTAAAAATTACCTTAGACAAAACTCCTCGATACAAACTGGCGGACGAAAAAAAATTCTTTAAAATTGTGAAAGCTTGTTTTGCCGGAAAGCGGAAACAAATTCACAACACAATGACAAACAATTTAGGGCTGGATAAAACCCGCGCCATGGAGATTTTATCCGAGTTAAAAATAAAACCAACCAGCAGACCGCAAGAGCTGAGTATTGAAGATTGGATTAGGCTGGTAGAAAAGATTTCAAACTGACAGTTCCTCCTCGCCCCGAATCTGAGTGTCCGCCAGAGGCGGATCTGCCTCTGGCATGACATCCGAGGGGAGAGGATAGAGGTGAGGGTGCAGTCTGACTAATTTACCAATTCAATTTTATCACCAACTTTTATGTTATTGGTTTTGCTCCAGCCGGCATTTACTTCCAGAACGCGGGTTGCAGCGTTTGCAGGGGAGTAAGTAGGGAGTTTTAAATTTTTAATATTTAATCCTTCATCTTTTGCGGGAGCAGGAACGTCGGGAGTAATCTCGACGATTTTGTTTTTATAAATCCAAATTAAGTCTATATCAAATAGCATATCTTTCATCCAGAAGTTTGGAGTGACTTTTTTATTTCCAAAGTCAAACAACATCCCGTTATTGTCATTCATATTTGGGAGATTTGATAAACCTGTTTGCATTTTTTTCTCATCGCTCACAATTTCCACAAATAAAATTTCTTCCCCAATTTTCAGTTTGTGCGAATAATCATAAACCGGTTTTGTGTTTTGAGTAGGGGAGGGATTGTTGCCAGAGCATGCAACAGAAAATAGCACAATTGAAAGCAATACCAGCAGTTTTTTAGTTGGGTAATTCATAATTCTTAATTTATAATACACTTTTTTATTTGCTCTTGCAAAATTTCTTTAGATATGCTATAATAATAGTAGTTAAATAAGAAACAGCCAAGAAACCAAAAGAAAAATACAATTTATCAAGAGGGTGTTTAGTTCAAGTCTCCGCACAAGGATATTTTTTGTTGTATCCATAAGGAAACTTTTCTGCTCAGGCTAATGCTAAATATATAGCGATTTTAAAACAAAATCAAAACAAATAATTTTAGATGCAGAAAATCCCCAACATTTTTTTAACTATTCTTATAGCTTCCGGAATTTTAGCCGGTGGTTTTTTAGTGCCCCAAACGGCATCTGCCAGTGCTATCGGCGGAAGGTTTTTGCCAGGGCTATTTGATATTTTCACGCCGAACTTGTCTTGTGGTTTGCAGGTTTCTGTTTTGAAAACCGATGGTACCGTTGGCATTTATACTTGGATACCGGCGCAAGTTTATGATTATTTTTACTACGCTATTTCCCATATTGGAAATAGCATGCTTGGACAAGTCACCGACGCACCGGCCGGTTTGTGTCCGCCAATTTTATATCTAGTTGGTTCAAGCATCGCTCCTTGATGTCATTGCGAGGGAATGCATCTGACCGCGGCAATCTCTGTCAAGGAATGAAATAAGATTGCTTCGGTTGCACTCGCAATGACTGACGAAGTTTAGCGCCCCGCAAATTTTATATAAAAACAAATATATGGAAAACATAAATACAGCAAATCTCACACAGCCTGCCGCGCCGATTAATTTTGGGCATTTAGGCGTGGTGATGTTTTCTTTGCTTGTGCTTTTAGGATTAACCTGGTTAAAACAGCCGCAGCTTTTCAGCATAAAAAAATCCGTCAGTGTTGCTTCCAGTAACGCGCCAAAATATTATGCTTATGTGCAACCGGCAGAGGATGTTATGCCGCTTGTGGCCGGCGCCAATACCAACGACGGACCAAGTGTAATAAACGAGGATGGCAGTGTGTCGCAGGTGGATATGGGCGAAGTTTTGGGAGCGAGCACCCAAGGCGTAGTGCTTTCTTTAGATGAAGTTAAAGTTACCTCGGTGTCGGATTCCAGCGATGCGATTAAAAAATATTTTGCCGAAATAAATAGCATTGAAATGGGAGTAGTAGATACCGGGGAGTTTGAGACCGCGCTGTCTTCCGGTAATCAACAGCTAATTAATGCGCAGGCGCAAAAATTAAATGCGGTCAAAGAAGCTTTACAAAAATTATTCGTGCCGCAAAGTTTGGTGAAATTACAAAAATTAAAAATAATTCAATACAGCGCCTCGGTTGGTGTGCTCCAAAATTTTACCCAGGCCGATACAAACCCTGAACTAGTTGGAAAATATTTGCAGGAATTTTTAAAGAGCCAGCAGGACTTGGATACGGAAAATACATTAGTTGCGGAAAAATTTAATTTAACCGATGTACAAATTTACAATGGGCAATAAAAATATAAAAAAATATATCGCAATAGTTTTACTGGCCGGAGAGCTGGCGGTTTTTCCGCTTTCTGCTTTTGCGCAAATCTCATTTCTAAATGTTATAAATCCGGTGCCAACGAGCGACGGCGGGACAGCCGCGCAAAATGCGTTTTTTTCTGCATCTATGGTTACCCCCAGGGCAACTTTTTCAGGTTGTTTGACAGCGGTCAATACTGCGGACGCGGCTGATAATGCTTCTCAACTTGGATTTACAGGAATATCTTTAATCGGTGGGGACTCGGTTTTAATGGTTAGACTTGGAGCAAAATTAACCGCTTATCAGATTTTTATTACCTGTGCTAATACTGTTATCGCCACGGTGGATGCCATCGGTGCCCCTAACGCCTACACCGCTCAGCAAAAACAAGCGTACATTACTCAAATTACTTCCGCCATTCAAGCCTATAAAACAAAGTTGGAGAATGCCCAAGCGCGGTACAATAACGCCAAGCAGGGTTTTTGGAAAACTTTGGTGTTTAATATTTTAATTAAAACCAGCAAAGCGGTGGCAAATTCTTTAGTACAAAAATTGGTTAGTAATTATAAAGTCAGAAATGTTATGCAGTACACGGACTCGGTGGCCACGTTAATGTATGACAACCAGTTTATCCGCAAAAATTTTCCCGGTTCCGAAGGCCAGTTTATGGCCAGAGCGATTTTAGAAAATCCGTTGGTGCGCAATGATGTGCCATCTTACGCTTTTATTGCGGCCGATACCGCTTTGGGTTTTGACCCAAAATATTTGGACACCAACGATCCGGATTTTTACGTAAAAATGTCCCACGTTGGCAGTACCGTGGCTAACCCTTATTATCAACACACTACAAACATCGGCGGTGTGGACCAAGCCAGGGCGCAATCTTTACAGTATGCCCAAGCCCAAGTTACTCAAGGCAACGGACTTAAGACACCGGTAACCTGCGCCGGCAGTATGGCGCAACAGCAATCTGTAGACCAGCAATACAAAGCGGCCAGTAACCGGTTTGACGACCGCTACGCTTTGTTAAAAAATCTTCAGCAGGCCAAAGGTTTAGGACAAAATGTCTCGGACAGCGATATGCAAAAAGCCCAGACTGATTTTGACGCGGCCAGAAATGCCATGAAAGTGTTGCCGCAAACTGTTTCTTCTCCGGCTAATACAATTTGCGAAGCCATTGTTTCTCCGGCCAGCTTAATCGACAAAGGTATAGATGAAGCATTCAAATCTGTCGGGAGTAAGTTAGGACAATACAACGACAACAACCTGCCTGGTTTTATGAGTTTAATTAGCGATGTGGCCTCACAGATTGGCTCTAGTATGATTTTTGGCGGGCTAGACGGTGCCAAAGGTGCAGCTATTATTAACGAGCAAAGAGTCGCCAATGCGGTGGTACAAGCCGGTACAGAGGCTTTGTATAGTAATGCGACTGAAAACTTGGCTAAAGGCATAGTGTTTAACGCCGTTAGAGATGAAAATTATAGCGACGGTTATGTTTTGAACTGGGACGTGGTTACAGCCCAGTTAGAAAAAGCTAATTTTGTGACTATTGCCGGAGATGGAATTTCTGCGACTAAAGTAGATCCCAATACTAAGCAAACCGTAACCAATAAGCTATCGCTCAATGGCAGTGTCGCTATCCGCACCAGTATAGGCGGGGGGTATATTTTAACGGTATTTGATGTAACAGGCCGAGCTATGACATCTGTCACTATGGCCATAAATGTAAAATCTATCCAAGCGTATAACAATAACCTGGCGCCAAAAGTCGCCGGTGTTTATACCACCAGAGAACCGTTAAATATCCGCGGTGAGCATTCCATAATCCAACCCCGCGGCCCACAACCATAAATTATAATTTTCTTAAAACTCTTCCGTGATAATTCGCGGAGGAGTTTTTTGCTTTAGTATGAGTCAAAATTTAACTATTCTACAAAACTCTGTAATTACAGAGTTTTGTAGAATAGTTAAATTTTTAT
>CAYIHW010000008.1:7471-23403 GCA_964363335.1 uncultured Candidatus Saccharibacteria bacterium | reverse complement strand
ACCCCTTGTCTTTTTCCTCATTTCCTGCAATACTCTTTGCAAGATTTTAAAGTCCTAAAAGGAGGACTATGAAGATAAGGATTCGTCGACCAGACGATATGCATCGGCACCTGCGTGCAGGGCCGTTGCTTGGAATAACCACCAAACACCTCGGGCCTTTTGCCCGAGCGCTGTGCATGCCCAATACCACTCCGCCAATCGCAAACGCGGGAGATGTGGGCAGATACCGGCAAGAGATTTTCCAATCTCTTCCACCCGGCTCAGACTTTATTCCGCTGTTGTCAATCAAACTCCTCGACAGCACCACTCCGGAAATTCTCGAGGAAGCCTACAACGCCGGAGCAGTGGCCGTGAAAGTTTACTTCCGTGGCACCACCACCAACTCGGATGATGGGATCCAAATTCAAGAACTGGAAAAGTTCTATCCCGTGTTCGAGAAGATGCAAGAAATCAACCGCCTCAACAAGCGGAAGATTCTTCTTCTCTGGCACGGTGAAGACCCTATTTCCGATTACTGGATGGAGCAGGAGAAAAATTTCCTTCCCAGTCTCATCAACACACACCGGGCGTTTCCCAACCTCAAAATGGTAATGGAACACATCACTACCGAGGCAGCGGTGAACGCCGTAAGTGGTCTTGGTGACAACGTTGCCGCCACTATCACTCCTCACCATCTGCGCTTGACCACGGACAACATCATCCGTGGAAGACTCCACCCACACAACTTCTGCATGCCAGTAGCTAAACGACCTGAAGATCGCGATGCTCTCATCCGTGCCGCCATCAGCGGCAACCCCAAATTTTTCTTGGGAACGGATGACGCGCCACACCTTCAAGGCAATAAGGAATGTGCGGAGGGATGTGCCGGAGTTTGGACTGGCCCCTACGGCCTTAACCACTACGCCGACGTGTTCGAAGCAAAAGGCGCCCTGGATATGATGGAAGATTTTGCTTCCGTGTTTGGAGCAAGATTCTACGAACTTCCTTTCAACCAGGGGAATGCGGAACTGGAACGTTCGCCGTTCAAAATTCCATTCCTTCTGGATGGCGTAGTCCCGTTTATGGCCGGACAAGTTCTCAACTGGCAAGTCGCCTGACGACAACGCCGACCAACCACCGAAAGCGCCACGGGCCCAATCGGACCGTGGCGCTTTTTCATTTAATTTATTTTTGTTAAACTAACGTTACTTGCGTATTGTAACTGCACCACCCTCCCCTAACCCCTCCCGTCAAGGGAGGGGAAACTGCAGGGAGAACCCTCACCTTTATCCTCTCCCCTCGGTTGCACTCGGGGCGAGGAGGGGGAACAGTCCGAGAAAATAATGTAAAAACTATGTCAACCAAATTTATTCGAAAAATTGAAAACTTTATTTGCGGGCATTGCGGGGAAAAAACTAAAGGCAATGGTTATACCAACCACTGTCCTAAATGTTTATGGAGCAAGCATGTAGACAATTATCCCGGCGACCGCGAAAACCCTTGCGGCGGATTTATGGAACCGATCAATTTAGAATTAGAAAAAAGAATTTACCACATTACTCACCTCTGTCAAACTTGCGGCATTCATGCCAGATGCAAAAGTTCGCCGGAAGACAGTATAGATGCTCTCACAAAGCTGTCTGAAAGTCTTGCCAAAAAGCTGATGTTTTGATATAGTATTCAAGCGATTCATTCACATTTAGGGCAATTAGCTCAGTGGTAGAGCACTTCCTTTACACGGAAGGGGCCGTAGGTTCAATCCCTACATTGCCCACCACTTCTTCGTCCCGCCAATGGCGGGACTACGAAGTGCAAGCATAAAATTATGTTATGGTCAGCCAAATACATTAATTTTATAACTTCTCCAACGAAGAAGTGTCCTGCGAAGCTTTAGCGAAGTAGGACTAAAAAAGAAACCACATCGTGCCTCGGTAGCTCAGTGGCAGAGCGCAGCCCTAAACTCTTTGGGGCTTTCTATAGTAATATAGATCGAAAATTGGGTGAATTCGGGGGAAACTATCTTTTAAGATAACAATCCCGAGCCAAGTTCTGGTGGGTTTAAGTGCCAGAAAAGGTGTAGAGACTAGCGGGTGAGTCCCAACAATAATCCCGCACCAGCGCCCAACTCCCGTTTTCGGGAGATGATATAGTCCAAATTCAGCCTTGGAAGAGGCTGGCGTCGTCAGTTCGATTCTGACCCGAGGCACCACAATAAATACGATCCCTTAGGGATCGTATTTATTGTTTACATACACGAACCCCTGTGCTATGCTTATAGCATAGTTATGAGAAACGATAAAAATCTTGCTTTAAAATATAGACTTCAAGGAAGAAGCTACAATGAAATTACAAAACTTTTAGGGGTACCCAAAAGCACTCTTTCTGGATGGTTCTACGGACTCCAATTATCAGAGCAAGCAAAAAACAGATTAAGCGCAAGGGTCTACGAAGGTTCATTAAAAGGCTTAATTAAAAAAAATAAGCAACAAACCTTACTGGCAATGGCTAAGGCAAAAAATACCAGAAACAAAGCTTCAAAAAAAATTGGCAAACTTTCAAAAAAAGAATTACTAATCCTAGGAGCCGGCCTTTACTGGGGGGAGGGATATAAAAGACCAATAATCAAGAATGGTAAAGCCAGATCCTACCATCCGGTGAGTCTTTCTAACTCAGATCCGGCCTTAATTTCTGTCTTTTTAAGATTTTTAAGGGAAATTTGCGAAGTCGAAGAAAACAAAATTCGCGCCGGTTTAAGGATTTTTCAGCACCAAAACGCAGAAGAGCTCTTGCAATTTTGGTCAAAATTGACTAAAATTCCCAAAGAACGTTTTGAAAAATTTTATTATGGGATTAGCAAGTCCAGCCTGGGCAAGCGCCCGTTTAATATACTGCCCTTTGGAACAATCCAAATTAGAGTAAACGACACCAGCCTTTATCACAAAATTATGGGCTGGATAGAGGGCTTAACTAAAATATAATTTTTGCGGCTATGGTTCAATGGTAGAACAATACCTTGCCAAGGTATGGACAGGGGTCCGATTCCCCTTAGCCGCTCCAAAAGAAAATGTCTCACCCTTGTGGTGGGACTTTTTCTTTTTGGGAAGGCTGAGGCGGATGAGAACCCCTTCGGGTTCGACTCGCCCCGTAGAGATGCGGAGCATGTTCTACTGGGGTTCCCCTTAGCCGCTCCAAGACAAAAGATCTCATCTTTAGATGGGGTCTTTTGTTTTTATGACGGGAAGTGGGACCTTTCCCCCTGCGCCCCGTAGAGGCCGAATGCACCTGAGGCATTCTACCGGGGTTAACCGCTCCAGCCTTCGCTAAAGCTACGGTTGGCTTACGCCAGAAGTACATTTATCGAAGATTGGACAAAACTTGAAAACAGCACTGCAAGCGAAGGCTGGCCGACGAAATCATACGAAGTTGGACCTTAAAAATACTTCATTCGCCGACAGGCGAATGAAGTATTTTTCTTTTAGTAAGGAGATAACAGAAGGGTATTTTAATTTTTCCCGCATAATTATATAGACTCCTTTATAGACTTTGAATTACGAAACTGTCATTGCGAGGAGTGCATCCGACGCGGCAATCTAGATAAATAAGCCATAAACCCAGATTGCTTCGGATACACTCGCAATGACAAACATGGGGAATCTTGAGTTTCGTAATTCAAAGTTTATAGAGCCCGGATACCGACACCCATACAAAATTTGCAGAAAAAACAGGCTTAAATAAAAGCTTTTTTTCTGCTTTTTTTAAGACTTAAATAATGTTTTCTCTTTTATTTAAGCCATTAATTGGCTAAAAACCCTTGATTTATTCCTCAAAAAAGAGTATAATGAATTTACTAAGTGCATTTACGCACTTTTTTATTTGCCTTAATAAATCTCACTCTGAGATTTGGCAGGGCAGAACAATTTTCAAGACCGGGCAATTTTTGCCACCGACTGTCGCCCCACCTTTAAAAATAAAAGGAACGGGCGGGTCCAAACAGTCGAACCTTAACAATTTTACTTTCCCCGATTTACCGGGGTCAGGGAGAAAGGAGTTTGATTTAAAGAATGAAAGCTCTATCTACCTTGAGGTCTGCCATTAATCAAAGCTCCAATTTCGGCATTATTGCTTTGGTGATGCTAATTCCGGTTATTATGCCGCAATTTGCATTAGCTGCCGAGCTTCAGACTGCAGGGCAATCCACAGCTAAAATTTTTGAAATCAAAGTCGCCGACTCAAGCTTAATCACTCCAACGACAAAACCAAACAACACCAATTCACTTTCTATTGAAACACTTGAAGACAACGATCCGTTAGTGATTATGCTAAAAGAGTTTTTAGCTAAATACAATTCTCCTTTAGGAGAATATTCCTCAGAAATTATTAAACAACCCCAGTGGCAAAGAGCTTTAGCTGTCAGTTACGTAGAAAGCCATATGGGACGTTATTGTTTCGATAACAACTGTAGCGGAATTGGCGTAAAACCAGGCCATCCGTCTTGGCGTAAATACCAAACAAAGTTGGACTGGTTTATAGATTTAAACAACTTATTGGAAAAGCCAATATATAAAGAAAAATATACCACTTTCGCCAAAATGAAAGGTGTATATGTCCAACCGGGAAGCCAAAATTGGGTAAACGGAGCCCAGAAAAAATATAATGAGCTCATGGAGATTACCGAACAGGCTGAAATGGAAAGGCAAGAATTGGCTCAAAAGCAAACAGTTATCGTAACCGCTTTAGCCACTTTTCCGGAAACTATAAACTAAACAAAACCCTCTCCCAAGTTGTGGGAGAGGGTTTTAGTTAGGTATTGAATTTATTCTCAATTTTCTATAAAATATAGAGGCTAACTTTTGGTGCAGTGGCGAAGTGGTAACGCTACGGTCTGCAAAACCGCAATGCATGGGTTCGATTCCCATCTGCACCTCCAACTTCTCAGCTCTTTTAAAACTTGATATAATACATTTATGGTTGACTTAAGTTTAATTAGACCTCAAGACTTATGGTACACCGTCGGATTAATAACAACTGACGGGAATTTAAGCAGTGATGGAAGGCATGTCATAATAACTTCCAAAGACGAAGACTTATTGGAAGGCCTAAAAAGGATACTTTTTTTAAAACTTAAGCTAACTAAGAAGGCTAGAGCCAGCGAGAAAGAAAAAAAATATTTCGCCTTACAAATAGGTGATATTAAATTTTATAAATTTTTGCAAGGCATAGGGTTATCTCCAAGAAAATCTTTGGCACTAGGGAGAATCAAGCTCCCTCATATTTATTTTAAAGACTTTTTGAGAGGGGTAATTGACGGCGATGGAAACATCTCCATGTGGACCCATAAAACCAATAGAAATACTCAATGGTCATTAAGAATATTTTCTGCTTCTCCCGTTTTTGTTAAATGGCTTAAAACACAAACGGAAAGTGAATTTAAAGTTAAAGGGAAACTATATAAAGTAACAAGGGATAATAACAATCCTTTATATACAATTAAGTTTGGTAAATTAGCCGCTAAAATTATACTAGAAGGATGTTATTATACAAGTTGCATGGCTTTAAACAGAAAGCACGATAAAGCATTGAAGTGCATAAACACACTAAATGGTTTGAGTAAATATGGAAGTGTTATAAGTATATAATTCATGCCCGAGTGGCGGAACTGGCATACGCTTCGCACTTAAGATGCGACGCCCATATGGGATTGAGGGTTCGACTCCCTCCTCGGGCACCACTTTTAAATACTTAGTTGACAAAGAGTTTTCTTAGGTGTAAATTAGTGATAATATTAATTGTACTAAGGAGTTGGACAGAATAAAATATTCCATCAGATTAAATTCCCAGCGCGAGCCGAGTCAAGTCAATGGCTTAATTTAACGTAAACGAATTCCCCCTGGAACTCGTTTTTTTGTTACCAAGATGAAGAGGGCTTAAGCATTGACAAAATCATCAAAATCTTATACTATAACAAGTTAATTTTATAATTTTTAACCTCTCCTTCTTATCCCTCTCCATGTTTTGGAGAGGGAAGACCAATAAAGTAAAACTATTATGACCACCAAAACTGCCGGCAAAAAAAAGAACGGCTTCCGTAAATTTTGGCGCTTGGGAATTGAGGAACACAACACCCAAAATTTCGACATCAGCCCTGACGGGGAATTAGTAGTGCGCGAAGGCAACTATCAATACAATATTTTTGATATCGTAAAAAAATACGGCACTTCCACGGAAATAGTCTTTCCAACGATTATTGAAAACCGCGTGCGCGACCTAATTGAAACCTTCAACGCCTATATTAAAGTTTTAGGCTACCGCGGCCGTTTTTTTTACCATTACGCCATGAAGGTTAACCAAAACAAAGAATTTGTCTTGCCGGCAGTGGCCGAAGGGGCAAACTTGGAAGTCTCCAGCGCCAACGAACTGTTTTTGGTCAAACGGATGATAGAACAAGACCGGTTTAACGCCAAAATTCGGGTTATTTGCAACGGCCCAAAAACCGAAAAGTACATCAGCCTGGTGGAAGAATTAAAAAATAAAGGTCTGGTGGTTATTCCTATAATTGAAGACTATACCGAGCTGGAACGTTTAAAAAAATTTAAAGGCGAAGTCGGAATTCGCGTCAATTTAAACGTTAAAATTAACAGCCATTGGGACAAAAAATTCAATCGCTTTGGTTTTACTGAAGAAGAAATTATCAAAATCGGCAAAGTCCGCGGACTGTCTGTATTGCACTACCATATTTCCAGCCAAATTGAAAAAGTTGACGGACTAGTCAAACCGCTCAAACGAGCAACAGAACTTTACGCCGTAATGCGTGAAAAAAATCCCGGGCTGGACACCATAGATATTGGCGGGGGAGCGGGGGTTTCTTACGAAAAGAAAAAGCATTTTTATACGGCCAAAAATTTAATTCAACAGCTTATCAAAAACGCCAAGCTGTCTTGCGACAAGCTTAACGTAAAGCACCCTGACATTATTGTGGAATGGGGCCGTTACGTAGCCGCGCCGGCGCAAATTACCATTTATAAAATCTTGGCTGAAAAAACCGTAGAAAATAAGGGCAAAAATAAATGGTATGTAATCAACGGCAGTTTTATGAACGACCTTATAGACACCTGGGCCATTCACCAAAAATGGCATGTGGTCCCGATAAACTCTATGACTACTAAAAAGCTGGACAAAGTCTGGTTGGCTGGCAGTTCCTGCGATAGTGATGATAAATATACAGCCGGCGGCGGATACATTCTCCTGCCCAGACTGTCAGACAGCGAAGAACTTTACGTAGCCTTTTTAGACACTGGTGCCTACCAAGATTCCTTAGCTTCCCACCATTGTTTGCTTTCTTCTCCGGCCAAGCTGATTGCCCAAAATGGCGAAATAAAAATTGCCCGAAAACGGGAAAGCGCGGAAGAAGTCGGTAAAATGTTTGGCTGGTAAAGACCACAGATACACAGATTAAAACAGATTACGCTAATGTAAAAACTGCTCCGATATATAGGGGCAGTTTTTATATTGTTGATAACTGATTCGCTTTTATTTTTGCCGGTAGTATAATATGGGTACTAAAGGAATTCGCGTCAAGTTACCTTTTATCCTTTGAGAGGGGGTGAACAAAATGAAAGCATTGCATATGATTGCCTGGATTCTAGTTGTTGTCGGCGGCCTAAACTGGCTACTTACTGCTTTTAACTGGAACATGGTTGAAAAAATCTTCGGCCAAGGCACCCCTGTTACTATGATCATTTATATCTTAATAGGACTTTCCGCTCTATATGAGCTTTTCACCCACAAACAAGCTTGTAAAACCTGTTCCGCTCCCGCTCCGACTGCTATGTAGTTAAACTAAAAATCCTCCCCAGCCCTTTGTTACAAAGAGCGGGGAGGATTTTTTAGTTACATGATTTTTAAGCTGCTGGTGTTTCTTCTGTTTTTTCTACAACAGCTTCTTCTTTCGCTTCTTCAACTTTTTCAGCCTTTTCGGCTTTCTCTTTTTTTGGCGCTTCGGTTAAGGCTTTTATAGACAAGCCCAAACGGTGCTCAGCCGGTTCAATAGAAATAATTTTGAATTCTTTGTCTTCACCGACTTTTAATACTTCTTCCGGATTTTTAATTGTTGCGTGGGACAATTCCATTACATGAGCTAATCCCTGAATGTCTTTGTCTAATTCCACAAATACGCCAAACGGCATAATTTTTGCCACTTTACCGGTAACGGCTTGGCCAATTTGATATTTCTTTACCGCTTCCAACCACGGGTCTTCCAACAACTGCTTTATAGACAAAGACACGCGGCCCTTGTCTATGGAAATAACTTTAGCGGTAACTTTTTGCCCGACTTTGACAATATCTTTCGGGTTTTCAATTCTCTGCCAAGCCAATTCGGAAATGTGAACCAATCCTTCCAGTTCGCCAAATTTTACGAAGGCTCCAAAGTCCACTACGCCGGTAATTGCACCCTCTACCACCATGCCCAATTTTAACTGGCCTAAGCGGTTTTCCATTTCTTTTTCAAACACGGCCTTTTCGGAAACAATCAGTTTTTCTTCCGCGTTGTCAGCGGTAATAATTTGCACATCAAATAATTGGCCAATGTAAGATTGCAGTACGGACAAAATGCGGTTTTTATCGCCATCTTCTACGCGAGGATAGTGCTCCAAAGATAATTGGGACACCGGCAAGAAACCCATAACATTGTTGATTTCCACCATAAGTCCGCCTTTGTTGGCTTCCAAAATTTTGGAACGAACCACTTCTTTGCTTTCCATTTTGTCTCGCAGGGTCTGCCAAACTCTTTCTTGACCAGCCTGCCTTAGAGACAATTCCACAATGCCTTCTTTATTTTCCGGTTCTACCACGGAGACAAAAATTTTGTCGCCCGGCTTTAACGCGGACAAAGTGGCTTCGTCATCGTAAAGTTCACGGCCGCGAACTACGCCAATGCCGTAGCCTTCCAAGTCCACATAAACTTCGTTCTTGCCTACGGAAATCAACGCGCCTTCTACCATATCACCGGCTTTGAGCACCCTAATGTCCACCCCAGAGTCCATTAAATCGGACATGGTTTGGGCAGCAGCCGCACCGACTGGAATAACAGCCGCCTTATTTTCTTCTGACATAAAAAACTCCCTTTTCTAACCTCTGCCAATAAAAAACAACGATTTAAATCGTTGGAAATTTAAAATCTTTATTGCTTTGGTTAATTGTTAAAACGCTCTTTAAATACCTTATTTGGGGGTTAATATTTTAAGACTTCTTCCTAAGAGCGTTGCGCCAAATAAGTAATGAAATTCTACCATTTATCTACCGTCTTGGCAAGTGGCTAAAAACCAACTATTATTGAATAGTAAGGAGGACCGAATGGACTGCACTAACTTGTCATCCGACAACGGGAGCGTTTGCACTGGGACAGTAATCCCAACCGGATGCTTTCCACAACTGGATGAATTCTGGATGAACACTTGGCTCAATATCTTTGGAACCAAGATGTGGGGGTTAGCTAACGCAAACCCAAACATGCTCATCTGTTTGAAATGCGGGGGTGTATACCCGCTTCCCGAAAAAGAGTCCCTTGTATGGGACAGGGAAGTCTGCCCAATTTGACGCCCACGGCGTCTGCCCAGGAGCCTTCGGGGAACCGTTCCCGAAGGCTTCACTTTTTACCTAAAAAAGTGTATAATTTAACTACAAAAAAATTATAAATTCACTACAGATGCCTACAGAAAGGGTCTGTAGACATCTGTAGATTCGTATTAATCAGTAATTCTGTAGACCCTATGCAAATACAATATTTTGGTCTTTCATCCTTTAAAATCACCACTAAAGAAGCCACTATAATTACCGATCCATTCCATAAAGATTCCGGCCTCACTCCGCCACGGGGCGCGGCCGACATATTAATTCTGGCGCAAAAAAACAAGAGCCTGTACTCGGCCGTCTCCGGCATCTCCGGAGAGCATTTTGATATTACCGACCCCGGTGAATATGATATTAAGAACGTTACCATAACCGGCATCCCCTTAAAACAAGAGGACAAATATATTACCGTATTTTTAATTGAGAGTGAGGATATTAGAATTTTAAACCTGACCCATATTAAAGACTTCAACCTCAAGGAAGAGGATCTGGAAGAACTGGGCGATATAGATATTTTAATTTTGCCGGTTGGCGGCAACACCGTACTGCCTGCTTCCGCCGCCAGCAAGGCCGTAAACGAGATTGAACCGCGAATTGTGATTCCCTCCCACTACAAAATGGGGGGCTTAATTTTAGACTTGGACGGCGTGGAAAAATTTACCAAAGAAATGGGCGGAAAAAAAGAAGACATGGACAAGCTGACCATAAAAAAGAAAGACCTGCAGGAAGAAGGAACAAAGCTAATAATATTAGAACCACTGAGATAATTTAACCGACTTGAATTGTATCTATTCGGGTCATTAGGATTATAAATGAACTGGATTGAAAAAATTCAAAACAAACCGCTAGCCCAAAAAATGAGAATAATTTGGACTGCGGCCGTAGTCATTGCCATTCTGATGATAATGATTTGGATTTTTGTGATCAAAATTTTTCATAAAAAAGTACCGTCAGCTTATTTATTCATTAATTCAAGACAACAATTTAACGAGGATCAAAAATACTACCAAGAAAACCTGCAAAAAAGGGGTTTAAAAATTCCAAATAATTTTAAAATAATCAAATAGATTATGGGCACAAAAGCAGAAGGGTTAAATAGATTTAGAGAAAGTTCAAAAGATATTACCCCGAAAGATATAGATGCTTTAAAAGAATACATTGACTCTATAGAAAAACTAAAAATAATTTTAGACGATATAAAACCAATATATGCTGAATTGTTAGATTTGCAAAATCTCAACGCTGGACCCGATGAACTTAGAAATGCGGCGGAAAAATTATTAATACAGATAAATACATATCAAGTCCCGCAAGATATAACACTACCCGACACCATCACGTCAAAAATTAATAAATTACCGTCGGCAAGCGCTTTGCTTAAAAAAATGCAAGAGGACATTACTACAACTCACTCACAAACACTTACCATGGATGTTTATCAAAACCCTTTCCGACTAAGTATTTGGATGGAAAAACTTTCCGAACATCTACAAACAGCAAAAACATTTCTCTTTCATATAAATAAGTCACGAAATATTTAATTTATGCCTAAAGATTCTTCCCAAATACTTTCCAATGATATTGGAGAAATAAAACCCCGCGACATAATTACCGAAATGCAGGAGTCTTATTTAGACTATGCCATGAGCGTAATTGTCTCCCGCGCTTTGCCGGATGTCCGCGATGGACTTAAACCGGTGCACCGCCGTATTTTGTATGCCATGCACGAAATGGGACTGCGTCACAACGTCAAATTCCGCAAATCCGCGGCTGTTGTCGGGGATGTGCTTGGTAAGTACCACCCGCACGGCGACATTGCCGTATACGACTCCATGGTGCATATGGCGCAAACTTTTGCCATGCGCTACCCGCTTATAGACGGGCAGGGAAATTTTGGCAGTATGGACGGCGACGGCGCGGCCGCTATGAGATATTGCATTACCAAAGACACCCTAATACCAACAGATAAGGGGTTAGTCCAAATTAAAGATATTTCCCCGACTCAAGGAGAAAATATAGATATAAAAATTCTTTCCAAAGATAAAATAATTAACTCCGCGAATAAATGGTTTGACAGCGGGGAACACCCGACTATTAAAGTTACAACAAATAAAGGCTTTTCCATTCAAGGTTCTTACAACCATCCCATACTCACTTGGGTCAATGAGTCTTCGGGCAAACCCATATTCCAATGGAGGCTTTTGAGCCAAATTAAAGAAGGAGATTTTGCCGTCATTGACCGAAGCCAAAATACTCTTTGGCCGGAAAATAAAATCCAACTGCGATCTTATTGGCCTGTTCCAAAAAATCCGCGTACACAAATAAAAACTCTGCCCGACGAATTAACCGAAGATTTAGCCCACCTTCTAGGGGCTTTGATTGCCGAGGGCACATTAAGTAAAAATAAAATAGAATTTTGCAACAGCGACTACGCCTGGATTAAAGAATTTGAAAGACGCTGGCAAAAAGTCTTTCCTAACTGTCGCTTGCACCGCTTTGACCGCAAACCCAGTTCATATGGGAAAAAGCCTTATCAGAGGCTGGAAATTCATTCTCAACACGTAGTTGTTTTCTTGCAAAATATCGGCTTGGCTCCGGCCAAATCGCCGCAAAGAATCATTCCCGAACTTATACTCCAGTCGCCGAAAATAGTAGTTTCCGCTTTTTTGCAGGCTTATTTTGAAGGAGACGGAACCATTACCAACAGCGGTAAAATGAACGAATTAGCCGCTATCTCTACCAGTGAAACTTTAATTAATCAACTTCAAATTTTACTTTTAAGGTACGGTATAGCCGGGACCAAGCGTTTTGACAATTACCGCAATACGTACAAATTATACATTAGAGGATTAACCAACTATCTTTTATTTAAAAATGAAATAGGATTTATTTCCGAACGTAAAAATAACAAATTGACGGAAATCTTGGAAAAACTAAAAAAAGACTATTCTCCAACCGACTTTGTCCCCTATATATCTAGTTTTACAAGGAGTAATTTACAAGACGACTACCAATTAAATCGTTTTGCCGTCAGACACAACTTTGACCGCTATCCCAACCTGCAAAAAAATCACACTCAAACAGCTCTGGCGGTAAGGCCGGCTTTGCGGACTGAACTAAAATTGTTGTTTGATAACTTATTAAATACCAACTACTTATTTGATCCGATAGTAAAAATAGAAAAAACGGAAAAAACCAAAGTCTACTCCCTAAGAGTTAACAGCTCTTGCCACTCGTTTGTGGGCAATGGATTTATTAACCACAATACCGAGGCCAGAATGTCCGCTCTTGCCGAAGAAATTTTACTGGATTTAGACAAAGAAACCGTTCCCTTCCGCGACAACTACGATGCCACCAGAAAAGAACCGACGGTTATGCCGGGCAAATTGCCGAACCTTTTGCTTAACGGCACGCTTGGTATTGCCGTGGGTATGGCTACAGATATTCCACCGCACAATCTCACGGAAATTTGCGATGCCATTATTAAATTAATTGAAGACCCGGAAGCCACTACCGAAGACTTAATGGAATTTGTTAAAGGGCCGGATTTCCCCACGGGCGGAATTATTTACGATATCGCGGCCATTAAAAACGCTTATGCCACCGGCAAAGGCGGCATTATTATGCGTGCCAAAACGGAAATTACCGAAACCAAAACCGGGGCATTTCAAATTGTCATTCATGAAATTCCGTACCGCGTGAACAAAGCCACCTTGCTGGAAAAAGTTGCCGAACTGGTACGCGATAAAAAAATTGAAGGCATCCGCGATGTGCGCGATGAGTCTGACAAAGACGGCGTCAGAATTGTGGTGGACGTTAAAAAAGACGGTCTGCCGAACAAAATTTTAAATCAGTTGTTTTCCTTTACTCAATTACAGGAAACTTTTCACTTAAACATGTTGGCGCTGGTAGACGGCATTGAACCGCACGTGTTGAATTTAAAAACCGTGTTGGAAAAATACTTGGAGCATCGCCAATTGGTGATTAAACGCCGCACGGCTTATGAGTTAAAAAAAGCCAAGGAGCGCGAACATATTTTAGAAGGCTTAAAAAAAGCCCTGGACCATATTGACGAAGTCATTAACACCATTCGCAAGTCCGCGACCAAAGAAGAAGCCAAAGCCAATTTAATTAAAAAATTCAAGCTCACCGAAATTCAGGCTGACGCGATTTTGGAAATGCGCCTGCAAACTTTGGCCGGACTTGAGCGCAAAAAAATTGACGATGAATTAAAAGAGAAGCGCGCGCTAATTGCCGAACTGGAAGGGATTTTACAATCCAATAAAAAAATCCTAGGCCTAATTAAAAAAGAAATTGAGGACATGAAAGAACGGTTCGGTGACGACCGCCGCACCGCGGTGGTAAAAAATGCCATTGGCACTTTCTCGGCCGAAGATCTTATCCCCGAGAGCAATGTCATTATTACCATTACCAAATCGGGCTATGTTAAACGCTTGGCGCCGGACACTTACAAAACGCAAAGCCGTGGCGGTAAAGGGGTAATTGGCCAAACCTTAAAAGATGAAGACGTAGTGGACAAATTAATTTCCAGTAACACCCACGACGATATTTTGTTCTTTACCAACAAAGGCCGAGCCTTCCAAACCAAAGTTTATGAACTCCCGGAAGGTAGCCGTACCAGCCGTGGCCAAGCTTTGGTGAACTTCTTGCAACTGCAAAATGGCGAAACTGCCCAGGCAGTCCTCACATTTGCAAAAAAAGACAATGCCAAATTCCTGGTTATGTCCACCCGCAATGGACTAATAAAAAAAGTCGCTCGCGAGGAATTTGCCAAAGTCAGGCGTAGCGGGATGATCGCCATTTCCTTAAAAGGGGATGACGAGTTAATGTGGGTAGAAACTTCGGCCGGCGACGACCAGGTTATGCTTTCTACCGAAAATGGCCAGGCCATTCGCTTTAACGAAAAAGATGTCCGCCCTATGGGCCGCAATGCTTCTGGGGTAACAGGTATGCGGATTAAAAAAGACGACCATATCATTTCTATGGACATTATCCGCAAAGAAATTAACGTCAAAGATTTGGAAGTCCTGGTCGTAACGGAAAATGGCTTAGGCAAAAAAACCGAAGCCACTTATTACAAAATTCAAAAGCGCGGTGGTAGCGGTATTAAGACTTTAAAAGTGACGCCCAAAACCGGAAAGATTGTGGCTATGTACATTTTAAACAATGCCGAGGAACACGACTTGGTGATTATTTCAAAATCCGGTCAAACCATTCGCACTCCATTAAACGCCATCTCTACGTTAGGCCGCGCCACCCAAGGCGTACGTGTTATGCGCCTGGAAGAAGGGGATAAGGTTGCAAGTGCTACGGTACTGTAAAAAGGTTTTAGGTGTTAGCTTTTAGCTTATAGGAAATACAAGACCGCTCCGAATGCCTGGTTGGCAGACAGAGCGGTTTTAGATAACTACAAACAAATCTTAAACATCCTATTCACCCTCCTTCAATCTTCGCTCGACAAGGTTGGACTCATAGACTGTTTCCACAGTCAACAAGCCAGAAACATCTCGCACCTTGTGTTGCTGGAAACAAGTTGGACACACAAGAATAAAGACATGGGGATCGTCTGGTAAATCCCTATGCACTGACCAAGATGGATCTTCTGACTTCGTAGTGACATGAGTCAACACCCCCTTTATTGGACACAAATATACGAAATCGTAGGGAAATCCACCAAGTTGTCCCGTCGCGTTTAGATGCTTTGGCGCTCCGCTAAACATGATGCCTCCTTTGCTCAATGAAATACCACATGAAACCGTGCCCGGGCATTCTGCAACGACTGGAGGATTCTTGAAACGTCAAATTTCTGGTCAAAGGCCAGAATACTTTGACAAATCGAGGAATGCCCCGCCGAAAGCATTAATACCTTCTCCTCGTTCGGGTTGTTGCCATACTCATAAACATACTTAAATACTTTCCATACCTCCTCCTCGGGTATGCACTTCGTTCCAACAGGCAGATCAAAATAGATTCCTACGGCGCTATTGAACCCCATATATTTGAGGTATTCATCGGTTCCGCCATAATTTCTAACCACAGCTACTATCATTTTGCCTCCTTCTGCCACAACCTTTACAGGCTGGACAGAATACTATATATTATCTATGTTGAGTGGCCAATAGCGCCACATGGTAGCAATTAGCACCACAATCTATGAACATTGAATTATACGAAAGCCTTGGGCTTTCCCCAAATGAAGCCAAAATTTACGAATCCCTTGTAGAAACAGGGGAGTCTGGTATTAGTGCTATTGCTGTGAGTGCAAAAATCCACAGGCGTAATGCTTATGACGCCATTCACCGCCT
>CAYIHW010000008.1:0-7371 GCA_964363335.1 uncultured Candidatus Saccharibacteria bacterium | reverse complement strand
GAGCTACACGCCCGTATTGTGAGTATTTAATATATAGAATGATCCCCAACGTTTTCGAATGCAACATTATCATCAGCCAAAAACCGAAAAAGGATTCTATAACCATAACTAATGGAAAACGACCAGTGCTCCTTATGTTTGCCGGAAAGTTTGTGAGTCTTAAGCTTTGGATCAAAACTGTCTTTGCGAAATATTTGTTCTCTTTCCACGACTGCGGGCTTAAGCTCTACCGGTAAATTCTTTAAGGCTCGCAAAAACCGGGAAGAATAATAAATCTTCTTAATCGGCCGCATTTATTTAGACATTAATTTAGCCAATCCCCCTCTGGGCAACAGCTTCAATTTTCCCGCGGCCAACTCCTCATCAACTATACGAATTGCTTCGTCAGTATCCAACTCCTCAATAAATCGACGAATAGCAGCGCGCATAAATTCAGACCGGGTCATTTGCTTATTTTTAGCCAGTCTTTCAGATTCCTTAACCATTGCCGGGGGCAAAGATATTGTAACTAAAGAAGTATTTCTCATAAAGATTATAAATGTTAATACTTAGTATTAACATTTTACCTAGCCAATTTTTGTTTGTCAACTAATAATTTATTTGCCTATAAACGCTAACATTGCTACCATATACTAGTTATTTTAAATCATAAATCTAAACTATGATCAATTTGAACATAGACGAAAAGCACTTTAAAAAAATTACTCTGTGCCTGACCCTTTACCTGGCCTCGCTATTTGCGGCCAACACTTTGGGCTTAAAAATTATGCCGTTTTTATTTCACTCTCATTTGTCCGTGGGTGTATTTTCTTTCCCCATTGTGTTCATTATGACCGACGTAATCGGCGAAGTCTACGGCAAAAAAATTGCCAAATTATTTGTCTGGTCCGGCTTTTTGGCCACAGCCATATTTATTCTCTACTCCTTAATTTCTCTGGCCATGCCGTGGTCCAGTGAAGGACTATGGGCTAAAGAGGGGTATAATTTAATTTTTGGCATTTCCGCCAGAATTTCCTTAGCCTCGCTAATAGCCTTTGGGATTGGCGAATATCAAGATGTCTTGTCATTCTTTTTCTTTCGCAAGCTCACGGCCGGAAAATATTTTTGGCTCCGCTCTAACCTTTCCAATATGTGGTCACAATTTTTAGACACGGTAATTTTTATGGTTATTGCTTTTGCCGGTGTATACGAAACCCGCACGCTACTTGGAATTATTATTACCTGGTGGCTGTACAAAGTGGCCATGGGTATTGCTTACACCCCGCTGTCATATTTAGGCATTAAGTTGCTGAAAGGAAAAACCGTTGCAGTTCCTCAAAGTTAAAACCCCAAAACTTCGACCACCACAAATTGACATCTATAAAGTTTTAGATGTGCACTTGCCCAAACTAAAAAATGGGGACGTGTTGTTTATTGCCTCCAAAATTTTAGGACTGCATCAAGGCCGAACAAAAAAAATTGGCGAAGGCAAAAATAAACATCGCCTAATTTTGCAGGAAGCGGACTACTGCATGCCCAAGCACACCGTGGCCAACGCCGACATTGTACTAACCATAAAAGATCACACGCTTATTCCTTCTGCCGGTATAGATGAAAGCAACGGCGACGGTTACTATATTTACTGGCCAAAAAATACCAATCTGCTGGCCAAACAAATTGCCGACTATTTAAAAAAGAAATTTAAATTAAAAAAACTGGCCGTGGTGGTTACCGACAGCCACACCACACCACTTAGATGGGGGACTTTAGGAATTAGTATTGGATTTTGGGGGCTAGAACCCACTTTTGATTACCGCGGAAAAAAAGATATTTTTTCGCGAAAATTAAAATATACCCAAAGCAATATTGTGGACGCACTTTCCGCCATGGCAGTTTTACTTATGGGCGAAGGTAACGAACAAACCCCCATGATAATCGGGCGAGATATAAAATTTATAAAATTCACCGCTAAAAATACTTACGACAAATTTATTATTGATCCGGAAAAAGATTTATACTTTCCAATTTTAAAATCATTTAACAGACGTTAACTCGGATCTACCGATGGCACACGGATATACGGATGTCTACGGACAGCTGGCATCAGTAGTCATCGGTAGATCCGCAGATAATCCGTATATCCGCGTTAACTTTATGAAATACGTTGCCATTGCCGCCATTACACTAAACGGAAAAATCGCCAAACACTCAAAACATTTTTCTTCTTGGACTTCCAAGGAAGACAAAGACTTTTTGCATAAGGAGCTGGATAAATCCGATGTTATAATTGTGGGTAACAGCACCTACAAAACGGCTCTTAAACCACTGTCCAAACGCAACTGCATTGTTTTGAGCCGTGCAGTGTCTCCCTCCCCTTCTGAGGGGAGGGTTGGGGAGAGGTTGCAATATTGTAATCCGCAAAAAACCAATATAAAAAAACTTATTCGCAATCACCACTATAAAACCATAGCGATTTTAGGCGGAGCCCAAACCTACGCTTACTGTTTAAAAAATAATATGCTAGATGAATTATATTTAACCATTGAACCGCTGGTGTTTGGTAAAGGCATAAGCCTATTTGATAACAATTCTTCCCTAGATAAAAAATTCAAACTTGTTTCCATAAAAAGGCTAAACAACAAGGGAAGCCTGCTGTTACGATACAAAAAGTTTTAAGGGATTATTGACAAAATCATAAAATAAGTATATTATAACAATATACAAACAATATGTTTAATTTTAAAACTTTAACCGGGTTTGATTGGGATGAGGGTAATACCCGCAAAAACTGGCTAAAACATAAAGTATCAACGCAGGAAAGCGAAGAGGTCTTTAGCTCCCGGCCTTTAATTATATTGCCTGACGTCCCGCATTCAAACCAAGCAGAAAAACGTTTTCATGCTTTTGGGAAATCGTCTGCCGGAAGATTGTTGCTAATTAGCCTAACCATAAGGAATAATAAAATTCGCGTGGTTTCTGCCAGACCCATGAATTTAAAAGAAAGGATTTTTTATGAAAGTTACCAACAAAAAAACTAAACAGTCGCCAAAATTTAAAAATGAAACCGCGGAAAGAAATTTTTGGGCTTCACACAGTCCTTTGGATTATCTTGATGCCAGCACGGCCATTGTTAATCCGGAGTTTCCGAACTTAAAATTTTCCAACAAAACTATTTCTCTCCGGCTGCCGGAATCACTTCTTAACCGCATAAAAGCTGAGGCCAACAAGCGCGACGTCCCATACCAGTCATACATAAAAATTCTTCTAGCGGAAAAAGTGAAAGGCTAGCATTAAAAATAATTCTGCGAACCTAACAAAGCCGAACTAAAAAAATTAAACTATCACGAGAGTATTTTATTCGCGGCGTAGAGCGAGTCCGGCCATTAGACCTGGGCGAGCCAACCGTTTCGACTTCGCTCAAGGCCCAGAGAGCATCTCGAGGGGGAGCGGATACAGGCTCAACACCTCAAAGTTCTGCTCCAAGGAACATTTATTAAAATATAAAAAGAAGGCGGGGTAAGTGCATACCCCGCCTTGAAGTTGTGAGGATAAAATTCTCACAGACCAGCGCTTAACGTGCTCCAAACGGTTTCTTCAGTTATTTTCTACCTCGGTTATCTGCTCCAACAACTTCTCCCGAAGATCAACAAAGAGAAGCGTCCAAACTGAGACGCCTAGAGCACTAGAAACGCGGGCAAAAAGCTGAGGACTCACTCTTTCAAACTTGGTTGCCGATTCTTTTTCTGACAACAGCCGCGAGATGGTACTTTGGGAGACATTGGATTTCTCCGCTAGCCCGCTTGCCGTCATACCATGAAGCCCCATAAGCAATGACGCGTTTCCCACAAAACATTTCCTGACTTGAGGGTTGCAAAGCTCCCTGCCAAACTTCGTTGTGAGAGTTGGCAAAATCGCCAAGTACTTAAGAGCCTCAAGGTCTTTCTTGCTCAACGGTTTCAAGCCTTCTTCATTCGAGTCATTTCTTTTCATAATCAGATTCCTCCATTCCAGTAAAATCTTTCAAACACTTTTCCAAGCTTGAAAACAGCAAAACCTCCGGCTTCACCTTGAGCACGCCGGACATCCGCATCAGGTTACTCAAATTCCAACCGCCCAGGCCGATGTCATCACCACTGAGAACACGACCGGTGAATGAAGGGTTCAGATCCAGCCTCCTTGCGAAGTCGTTAATACTAACAACACCTTGAAGAACCCACAAAAGCTTGATATTGGTTACAACCCTGCTCAAGACCCCATCCCGTTGGACGTAGATCCAAAGTAGAGAGTTAAACATTCTCAACTGCTTTTTGAGATCGCCAAGCTGATGAAGCTGTGCCGTGGAAAGAGAAGGAAGCAGGCTGTAAATCTGCATTCCCAACTCGGTATCAGTCAGACCATGTAATCCAGCCTCTTCCTCCAGAATGAGGCAATGGTGTCCTCCAACCAATCTTTCTTTCACGTTCTTCTCCTTTGTTGCCTATACCCCGACACGCCGTTCAATGTTTTTTAGGACATTCTGGAACTCTGTGCTCAGGCTCATCATAACTAGCACGCTGGGTTTAACCTTCAAAGCCATGGCAAGGCCTCTGATTGTTTCCACACTAGGATTAAACTTAGGGAAATCATTCCTCAGCAAGCGACCCACATAGCTTCTATTCTTGCCAGCGGCCTTGGAAAGATCCTCTACGCCAATGTTCCTGAGCCCCATAAGAACACGAATGTTTTGGATTAAGGTCTCTTGGTGTTGAGGCTCCTCAAAGTAATCAGATATCTCTTTCAGAGCCGACTTAAGGCTACCAATTTTTGCCTGAGACAATTGAAGATTGTCCAAAAACTCTTTCATTTTCTGCCTCCGATTTCTTTTTGTCTGGTCGCCACCAAGTAGGCGTCGCCAATAAAAATCAGCGACAGTGCCTGCTGACCGCATAGCCAGTAGTAACCTTGCAACCACATCAAGCCGCCTGCGGAAATATGCATTAGCACATACCACAAGTAACCGACACTACGTTCCTTGGCCAGCAGGTAAGTGCCGACCAAAAAACCAACAACGAGTCCAATCTCCAGCCACTGATTAACGGTATTGAGTCCGCCAAAATCATAGAGGCTGTAAAAAAACCCAAGCGGGATGCACAAACGTGCGGTAACATCGAGCCACCACGGTGAACCCCCGGCCTTGCCACGATAGGCTATCACTAGCCCCAGTAGCATGGACAGAAAACCGAACGATTCCACCCCTGCAGCAATCCAGGCTCTGTTGCCGGCAAGTAAAATTACCCATGCGGGTAATCCAACAATATAGACTGCCCAAGAAGCAATGCGCCACCGCTGAAACCCTACTTCGTCACCACGAGCTTTTGTATGCTCAGAGTACGAAAAAAAGATTTTGTTGAGAGTGTAGAACACTCCGCCCCACAGCTGTAGAAAAACCTGCACACATGTCTCCTCCTTTGAAGACCTTATAACCTAACATAAATTAGAAATATTGTCAATAGATATTATCAATAGATAGCCTAATTTAGCTTATAATTATAAGTTAAATTAGAAATAATATAATTTTGTAAATATATATTGACACAATATTATATTTAAGTTATACTGATAATACTATTAAATAGACACTTATGCAGAATATAAATTTTGAACTACAAAAAGCCCTTCTTATTTTGAATTTTACAGAAAAAGAAGCGAATGTTTATTTAGCATGCTTAGAATTAGGCAAAGGTACTGTGTCTGAAATTGCCAGACATGCCAATATTAACCGCACTCACGGTTATAACGTTCTGGACACCTTGGCCAATAGGGGGTTAGTCATTATTTCAGGCAAAGAGCCCAAACAGGAATATGCCGCGGAGAGTCCAGAAAAAATTAAAGAAATGATTCGAAATGAAATTAAAAGAAACGAGACCTACTTAAAAGAAGCGGATGTAATTATTCCTAAATTAAAATCTATCCATAATGTAAAAGGGCGTCCACAAATTAAATTTTACGAAGGCAAAAAAGGTATTGAACAAGTTTATGAAGACACCCTAACCTCAAAAGGCGAAATATTAGCCTATGCGATGGTTGAAGACGTGCATAATACTTTGCCGGATTATTTTCCAAAATATTATTTTCGTCGAGCACAAAAAAACATTCCTATCCGTGCCATTTTCCCAAACACTCCGGCAGCCAAAGAGTTAACTAAAGATAATAAAATTCAAAAAAGACAAACCGCTCTTATTCCGGCAGATAAATATTCCTTTTCCCCGGAAATAAATATTTACAATAATAAAGTAATGATTGCCTCATGGCGAGAACAGCTGGGTATAACCATAGAGAGCAATGAAATTGCCGACGCCATGAAAAAAATATTTGAACTCGCATGGGCGGAAGCAAAACGGTTAGAAAAGAATTTGAAATAACATCATAGGCAAAAGGCAAGGACATGGTATCCTTGCCTTTTTGATTTCGCCGATCGTATCAGCGCTGCATCCTCCTTTCTTTCCTGTCGTGAATGCTTACAAGCAGTTGAAGATAGTTGTCACGAAATCTTTCTGCATCTACTTTTCCTCGTTTTTTTTCATCCAACACATTCTCCGCCTCTATCAGCGCTCCATCCGCCTCTTGAACCCTCCTAATTACAGCCTCAACAGTGCCGGACTGGGTGAATGGCCCTTTACGAATATCGTTGGCCACTTCTTTTATATACCACTCCTCTTTGCATCTATGGTCTGGCGGTCCCTCAATAGTGTAGAAAGGGTAACTTGGGGAGATATTGAATGACTGCTCCCCAAAACACTGAACCAATAAACTCTCAACCCCCCTTTGTACCAAAAACCCAGCCAGCTCAACCCCAGGACAGTCCTTGTTTTTGCTGACGCTAACTATCGCCATATCAACATCGCTTTCATCGATTTTATTACAAGCATCAGCTATGAAGATATTATCACCATCCTCATATACGGCTGACCGCCTCAGCGTACGTTGCATGATCAAAACAAGGGATTCAGCTTTCAATTCCTTACACACATCCAGCATAAATCTCTGTATTTCTAAGTTGTAACCGTTACCATCAACCAGAACCACAGTGATCTTCATTTCTACGGCCCTCCTTTTTCGCGTTTTCCGCCCGCCGGCATTTTTGTTTTAACAAGCCATAATACACATACTTTTACATAACGTCAATGAAAAGCGTCAAAAAATGATACGATAAATCAATTAAAATAATAATAAAATCAATCCTTAAATATTTTGTGGAAAGATATTGACACAAAGTCAAAAATTCCCATATAATTACTATATGATAAACATTGACACCCCCATATACAAAAATTTATTGGTTTTGGGCTTTAGCCCAAAAGAAGCTAGTGTTTACTTGGCGTTGCTAGGCTTAGGCAAACGTTCCGTGTCTCC
>CAYIHW010000007.1:0-24400 GCA_964363335.1 uncultured Candidatus Saccharibacteria bacterium | reverse complement strand
TAATATCCCCCGCCTCCTCCACCGCTTGATGCCGGTGGCACAGCAGGCTTTTCAATGGTAAAACTTATAGTCTGAAGAATTTCGTTATTCCCCGCTTTGTCGGTGCTAAAGAATTGTAAACTGTGGTTACCTATGGTAGAAACTGTAATTGGGGATGAATTATTATAAATTTGATACCCTTGGCTGTCTAAATCGTACTGAATATTTAACATTCCCGATGTCTGGTCTTCGGCTCCGGCTACTATAACATCATCAGCGGAAAGTTTAATACTCACTTCACCGTTATAACTTCCATTAGTTATTAAAGTTCCGCTAATGGTGGAAGTTGAGATTGGAGCTATGAGGTCTTGGGACTGAGAGGCGTTGAGGATGGAGGTGGGACGAATTGTGGTTGGCTCACTTGCGGAAGTTTGTTGTATAAGCAATGTAGTTTCACTGTCCCCGTTACCCAAGTCAACTTGCCCGGTTAAACTTGTTGTAACCGATAAATTACTAAATACCTGAGTCTTTACGATATTATCCTCTTCTATAGTTTGATCGTATACGGTAAAAGTTCCGTCACCGGTGCCTTGCAACTTAATGGTATAACTCTGTCCTTCATCTGTGGGAAGAAAAACATATTTATGGTCACCATATAACTCATAAGATGCTCCGGGGATATCGTTCTGGACACTTCCATCTTCGGCGATGGTAGACATATTACCATAACTGTCAGTAACAATAAAATATGCCGGGCTAAACATTTTTAATAGCTTCCCTTTGAGTCTGCATAAATTAGGGTTGTCCTGTACTGCTTGCTTTGTAATTATGGAATCTCCAACATTTAAAGAGCTTCCTGTGAGCAAATTTACAATTTTCTGCCTTGAGCCATCAAGACTTAACATTTTACTATGGTCTTTCTCTTCAGCATAAAATGTTTTGTCATCAGGGGCATTAATACTGCCGGAGCTCGCAACTGGAACCGTGCCGTCCCCATTTAGACCCTCACCATAGTAACTTTTCCTTCCCATATAGTTTACTTCCCGCATTTTATTCAAAGTCCAAATTTTACACCCAACAATATTATAAGTATCAATCCCTAAGCCATTTAAATTTAAATTTTCAAAATCCACTGTTTGAGTATTATTGGCATTTAAAAAACCTTGGCTATTGGCCTGATAATTATTTTTTAAATACTCTTGAGCTTGATTAAAATCCAGTTTTTTAATTCTTTCCTGGCCTTGTAAAATGGAATGATCCACGATTTCTAATGTAGTGCCAATTTGGTTATTATATGACTGGCTCGGGGACAGATCATAAATCGCCGGCATGTTCTGACCAATTTTTTTTATCTCTTCATCATTTAATCCTGTAATGCCAAATCCGTCCCCTATCATTAACACCTTATACGCTTTGGTTGATCCTAAATTTGGCACGCCAACAAATACCACCTTGCCAACATGATGGTCGGAAGGATGCTCTTGCACATATTTTTTTAATACAAGGCCTCCCATACTGTGAGCAACAACATTAACCTTGCCGGCCACTTTACCTGCGTCCGTTTGATTTATTATATAGTCTATCTGACCCTTAAGCTGATCAGCTACGCTAGTTCCATCTGCAAATTTACCACTTACTCCATAGCGCCAATCGTACGGAAAAGTAAATAAATCCTTACCTTCTTCATAACCTTGAGAGACAAATTCATTAATGAGACCGTCTGAGTAATCAAATAATCTTAAATTTACTGGCCCAGCATCAAAAATTAATTTTCTTATAACTCCTTTTGCTTCCAAATTAAAATCAGATGGGGTCAGATCTGAATTAAATTTTAAAGGATCCATAAAATCATCTGTCCAAATACTCATTTTAGGATTTGCCCATAATAAATCAGCCCCTTTATAAATATTAGTTCCCAAAATTCCCGGCACAATTAACACTGGCGTTTTAGTAGCAACAAAATTTGGGTCCTTAACCGGAACTATTGGAGTCCAAACCCCTCTTTCGTAATAACCATACATATTAGAAACCCCGTAAGGTCTAAATGTTGAAAACTGAACAATCGGTTCTGAAAAAGGGGCTGGAAATGAATTTTGGCCAGCAAGAAGCTCACCGGTATCTTCATTGTAAGCTTCAAAAGAATACCATCCTGGAGAGGTTTCAATTGCCTTAACAAGAAAATTACTTACGCCAACCGGGATGCCACCGTCTTTATAATCTGTTCTAATATTTTCGCAATTAGCGGAATACTGAGTAATCCTATAATATCTGCCTGCCTTATAATCGGGAAACCAACCGTCTGGATTTAAAGTAATATGAAAACGAACCAGTCCGTCTGGTCCGTAATCAAAGGTCGGAATTGAATTAAAAGGAGTATATTCTGAGAAAGCTCCAACGCCACAAGTAACTGTTATATTCTCTGCTGTTGTTTGAAGCGGTGAGATAATGAATATTGCAATTAAAATTGATAGGTAAAGTTTTTTCATATGATTAGAAATTAATGCCGTTTCTAAATGCAAATATCAAATAAAGAACTCCCAGTGCATATAAAACTCCTAAAGCTCCTAAAATTTCAAAAATAATGAATAACTTTTTAGCTTCTGCATATTTTTTTCTGTTTCGTTCATTCAAATAGAAAATAACTCCTCCCGTTACCAAAATCGTCAAAAACCCAGCCAATTGAACTGGGTAAATTTTTTCAAAATTACCTGATTCTGCCCTAATTATTAAAATTGGAGCAATGTACCCAATTGTAATAATCATTATATTAATTAGTATTTTCTGAACTTTTGTCATATTTTTGTTTTTTAATTTTTTAAAACCTCTTTATTCCAGAATACCACTTTCAAAAAAACATATCAAATAAACGAACCTAAATGAATCATCCCCGCAAGCTTAAGCTCTGGAGGTATCAACTGCAAACCGCAAGTGTGTCATCCCGGCCGAGCCTGCCACCTGCCTACCGGCAGGCAGGTGTAGCCGGGATCCGGAATTTTGCCTTTTGCCTGGATCCCGGATATTTTTCACAGCCCTGAAAAATTCCGGGATGACACAGGGGAGGTGTCCCCGGAGCAAAGATCCGGAGAATTCTGTCGATTAAAAATACAATCACAATGGAAGTGGTCTTTAAGCTATAATCCAAGTTCCACTAATCATAAATCCCGTGGTCTCCCACGGAATGAAAATACACAATTCCTTTCGCTCCAAATTCAAAAATTATTCGAAAACGATAATCTAACGAATAAGCCCAAAAACCGGTCAGCCGGCCTTTGAGCTTATGAGTATTTAATTGTGGGTAAAAAGGATCTTGCCGAAAAAGTTTTTCACGTTTTTCTGCTATCCGCTGAATCTTCTGAGGAAGTTTCTTGTATTCCCTGGCAAATTGTGGAGAATGGAAAATTTCCATACTATCGCAAATCTTTTAACGACTTTAATTTTATCCCTTTTCCTTGGATAATGGCTTTTTGGCTTTTTTTAAGCTTTTTAAACAAAGAGTCTTCTTTCCATAAACGCAAAGCTTCTCTTATAAGTTCACTTTTGGTGGCATACCCTCCCTGTTTTACGGCCAATTCAACCTCATCTTTTAATTTTTGCGGCAGGGAAATATTTAATATAGATCTCATATTTTATGATTTAATGATGCTACTATTGTAACATATTGTGTTACAGTGTCAAGATTGTTAAAGACAAACTCAAAAAACAATTTATATTTTATTTGTCATGCTTACCACTATTGTTTTAAAATATATTTTTCTAAATCAATACTATACTCTTTCATTGACTCAAGAAAACCAGTGTCGGTCTTCTGGTTCTGGAAGTCAAAATAAGGGAACATTTTATCTTCCCGGTTATATAAAGTTGTCATCAGAGCAGCCAGGTGCATACCTTGAGTTTTAAAATTTTCATACTTATCTACGTAAGCAACGTCTAAAACCATAGCTGTTCCGTAAACCTTACCATTGTCGCCTTTAAACTCTATAACCTCGCCATCCTTCAACTTGTTATTCCTCAAAAATTGAATACCATTTTCTACCCTTATCATCATAGCGGCTAATATGTCTCCCGGAGACCATGCCATTTCCATAAGCATACGATTGATGGTTTCCTCGTCCTCTTCTAGTTCCCTTGCCTGCACAATTTCTCCAACCATCTGTTTTGCTAAAACTGCCGGAGTATATTTTTCCCTCAAGCAATATGAATTTTTAAACGCTGTCTTGGTAAAACAAACAATTCCATTTGCTTCAACATAAGAAAACCCGTCTTCAATGTCAGTTTCTGCTCTATAATCAAATGTTGATGTGTCTAATATCACCTTTACAACCATCGGCGTATCCGCTCCATCTTCATCACGCACTGCAAACCTTACAGTCTTTGCTGAAAAGCTTTGGGACAAAGCCTGCTTGGATAATGGCGGATCCACCAGCTCTTTACCCGCTTCATCATAAACAACCTGAACTTCAGGGGTTGAGGTTGCATTTTTTTGGGCAACAATCTTGTTCGTTTGTTTTACTGAATTACTGTTGCACCCTGCTGCAATGAGAATTGTCAAAAAAATTCCAAAACTAATTTTTTGTACTTTTGTCATTTTTTTGTGTCTTTATTAATAAATCTCCCCTTTCTTCCAGAATAGCACTTTCAAAAAACCTGTCAAATAAGCGAAACATAATAAATCACGGGACATGCCCTTATTAATCCCTTACAACCCTAACTTGTGTATTATCCAACGTTATCTAATTTTTAAAATATTTGAAACTTTCTACATTTGTAGAAAGTTTCAAATATAATCATCAGGCAATTTTTAAAAGCCATCCCGATTAATCGGGATGGCTTTTAAACCTTTACTTCGGGAATGAATCAAGAAACTTTTTTAAATTTTCCCTCAACTCTGGGTCGGTGGTTTGAATGGATGCTACTATACTGCGGGCTTTTTCGAAATCGCCTTTTAACGCATAAGTTCTTGCCAACCCCACATATACTTCAACATTATTAGAATCAATCTTCACTGCCCGTTCCTGTAAAACCAGGGCTTTATCAAGTTGTTTAGAATTAATATAATATTCTGCCATCCAGGATACATCTCCATAAGAAGCAAACCCGTAGCCGTCGGCAAATGCCTTTTCCATAATTGCAACGGCTTCCGGCAGCTTGCTTTGCATTCTATACAGCACAGCTTGCTGAGTTTTAAGCACAAAATCTGTGGGGAAAGTTTTTTGCAAATCCAATAGAATTTTTTCTGCTTCCGGGTACTTGCCTTGAGAGGCCCGAATCTGCACCAAATTCATATACGGCTCTTCCCTACTCGGCGCCAACTCTATGGCTTTTTTTGCGGCACTTTCTGCTTTTGGATCGTTAACGTTCTTCATAATATACAAGCCCCCTAAACGTTGCCAGGTAATTGAATATTTTCCTTGCGCTTCTACAGTACTTTCCGCAAAACTAATGGCTTTATCTAAAATGTTCACTGCTAATGCCTGGTCTTTAGTGGCAATATTCCTCACGGCAATATTGGCAAAATCGGCATACCGATTAGCGCTTTCTGTCTTGTCAAAATTAAACGGCAAATTTGCCATATAGTCAAAGTACTCTAAAGCTTTCTCGGGATTAACCGAAGCATAAGCAAAACCATAGTTAATATTTTTTGCTGCGGACATTGGGGCAAAATTCGCCGCGTAAACCACATATAAAACCACCACAACAGCCACTCCCCCGGCTACGGCAGGCAAAGCTCCCAAAGACGAAAGATTTTTTTCTTTCTTTTTGTCCCGGGAATTGTCCTGTGAAGAAATTTGGTAAACATATCCCACAAAACCTAAAAAGACGTAAAAAGTTAAGCTGGAGGAAACGTTATCAAACACCGTTAAATTTTGAATTTGGTAGGCAATTAACCCAGCCAGCAAAATACTAAATTCTGCTAAAGACAAAATTTGCGCGCGCAATCCTTTATAAAGACCAACCACACAAAATCCTAACATTAGTAAATACGGAATTAATCCCAAAATCCCATTGGTAACTAAAATTTCAATAATATAATTATGAGGCTTGTCGAACCAGCTACGGTCGTACTTAAAAATTTCCGGATTATAATACTGGTTCGCGACAATATAATAATTTTCCGGCCCGGTGCCAAGCAACGGTCTGTCTTTGTAACCCTTTAACGCTACTTGCCATTGCAAAATACGAGCCTGGGAGTTGGAATCATTTAAAGTAAAAACACGCCGAGCAACCGAGCCCACGGGTAATTTACTACTATAATTAAACATTAATCCGGCTCCCACTAATGCTACAACCACCACGCCAAAACCAATAATTTTAATTTGTTTATTTTTACACAAAATTAAATACACAACGGCTGACAAAAAACTTCCGACAAGTAGTCCTACCAGCGCACCACGCGTTCCACTTAAAAACCCGGCCAAAAAAAATACAAACGCTAATACATAATAACCTAACTTTGAAGCAATATGTTCAGATTGTAATGCAAAAAAAATGCTAATGAACATTGGGATAAGCGCAAAACTTCCTAAATAAATTGGGTTGCCTAAGGTGGAGGAAACGCGGGACGGCAAAGAGGGGTCTTGAATTAACATTGGCAAATGCATCCAGCCAAATAAACCGTTAACAGCGACCACTGCGGATACAGCCAAAAATAACTTTAAAAACTTCTGAAAATAACTCCCCGGCATTTGCCCTAAAGAGACCACGTAAAAATAAAGCAGGGTTAGATGCCCCAAGTAAAAAGCCCCACCCATTCTTTCAAAGTTCCCCCACAAACTGCGAATTACATCTACCCCGGAAAAAGAGGAAATAATATTTACCACTAAAAAAGCCATTACGGCAATGTGCAACGGATTTTTCCAGTTTGGTCGCAGTTGTTTATTTTCCAACAACAAATAAATATACAACGGCAAAGCCAACTCTATACATATCCGGAAAAAGAAAGCCTTACTGGTTACATAAGGAAACAGTAAATCTTTAAACACCCACCAAGAGGCAGTTAACGATAACACTACTAAACTAAAAAATACCCACTGAATAAACTTTTTCATACCCAGTATATTGATTAACTTTTTATTCAAAACCGTAAATTACTTACACTAAATGTACCCTAAAATGAGCTTTTTTTCAAGCAAAACAAAAGTAACTATGCATCTTTTCCCAAAACAAATGGAATTCGTTGTTTCCCGGTAGGGGCCGGGCTTGCCTGTCCTCCATAGCTTCTTGACCGTCCGTAACTTTATGCGAAGGAGGTTAGCGGAGGTGGTCCCGCCCGCTTGTTTGCGACGTAGAGCGAGGCAAAGTAATCACTTAAGTGATTACTTTGCGAGCCGAGGAGTTAATACAGGTTAAATTCCTCGTAAGCTTAAGCTCCGAAATGATCGTTGTTCCCTGCAGTTAATACCTCGTCAGCTCTGTTGCGAGGAATCTTTATTTCGGGTGGCTTTCAACTTCGTCCCGCTCTTTTGATGCAAAAGGGGCGGGACTATGTCGGATCTGTGAAAAGCCAGTCCCTACATTACCACCATCATCAGATATAAGTGAATAGTTACAAACAAAACTCCCCTCCGTTTGCGCGGAGAGGAGTTGATTTTTTTAAACGCTATAACTAATTCCTATTTATAACTCTAACTTTATTCCAAGTTTTTTTCCAACTTGAAAAGCCCAATGCTCAAGGCGATCAAAACGTTCGGCGGAAACAATTTTTTCTTCATCCTTGTTTTTCTTCTCGGTGAGTAATTTTTCAAGGGCGGCAGTATGGGCGACCAAAACCTTTTGAATTGGTTCCAATTTTTTATCAAACATACCATCAAGTAACTCTTCAATGGCTTCTAATGTAACTTCAGACATATGAGTAAAAATTTAATTACATATTCATTGTATCGCTCAGCAAGCTTTGCCTGTATTAAACAAACCGACAGGTCTACAAAAAACCTGAATTTACTTATGCTTCAATTTTAATTTGCAATGCTGATTCAATGGCTTTCATTTTCTTTTCCATTATTAGCATTCTCTCTCTGACATCCAATCTATTTAAAACATCATCAAAACCGCCATTTACAATTCTGGACAGCTCTTCAGTTTGTTCTACCGCAAAAGCCTTAAGCTCTTTTGTTTGAGTTTTCAAGTCTTCTTTTGTAGCTAAACCTTTTAGCTCTTCTTTGGTGGCCAAATTTTTTAACTCATCCTTAGTAGCTAAACCTTTTAACTCATCCTTAGTAGCCAAACTTTTAAGATCTTCCTTAGTTGCCAGTGTTTTTAAGGTTTTGCCTAATTGTTCAAACTGATTTTTTATATCTTTTTCCATATATTTAAATTTAATCCATTTTATACATTATAACTAACGCCTATTTTTTCCGAAACTACTTTTATCCACTGTTCCATTCTTTCAACTTTATGAACTAATACCGTCATTTCCTGGTAATACGTATCCGCTCTTTTCGCGAAAGCATCAACGGCAGATGTTAATGTGGAAAAACTGTCTTTTAATTCTTTAAAATCTTCCTTAGTCGTAAAGACACCCTTAAAAACCTCAAGCTGGTAATCTGTTAAGTTTTTTATATCTTCAGGAGTTAACATACATTTTCTTTATTCAACATTGTAATAATAGTATACTCTCGTTAAAAACTCATGTCAAAAATTCTTTATAATTCTAACTTTATCCCCAATTTTTTTCCGACTTGAAAAGCCCAATGTTCAAGTCTGTCAAAACGCTCAGCTGAAATAACCGTTTCTTCATCCTTAGTTTTCTTTTTCGTAAGAAGCTGTTCTAAAACAGCAGTATGGCTATCCAAGGTTCTCACGATTGATTTAAGCGTTGCAGGCACTTCGTGGAGGTCTTCCATAAGGTTAGTTACCAACACGGCAGTTCTGTCAGCCTTACCGTCAAGGGGTTTTAGCTTTTTATCAAGAAGGTTTTCAATAGCTTTTAGTGTAACTTCGGACATATGAGTAAATTTTAATTACACACTCATTGTATCGCTCAGCAAAAACCGTGTCAACATATTAAACTCATGGCTTTTTTTCAAGTAAAATGCCACCCATTAACAGGCGAAACTAAAATTATTTCAGCGATTTAATAAACACATCCATGGCAGCCTTTTGGGATGGATCGGCCTGGGCTACTTGCTGAGCCAGCAATCGAGCTTTTTCATAATTGCCCAGGTTGGCGTAAACTTTTGCCAAGTCTACATACAAGCCTATTTCGTTTGGCTCTAAGGCTATTGCCTGCTCCAAAAGCGGCGCGACTTTAGCGTAATTTTTTTGATCTTCATAGTACTGAATATACCAAGCAAATTGCTGAAGCTTGTTAAATTTGAAGCCTTGAGCAACCGCTTCGTCTCCCGCCTTAATCGCCTCCTCAATTTGATCGTTTAAAAAGTATGACATGGCCAATTGCCATTTTAATTCCGGTTTATACGGATTATATCCCACAATTTTCTTTGCCACATGGAGCGAATCAGTCCACTGCTTATTTGTACCGTATAACTGCAACTGCAACTGCAATATTTCCACTCGTTTTGGCGCCGATGCCAAGGCCTTATCCATAGAGCCCTGGGCATTATTTACATTTTTCTTGTACACTAAAGCCTGATTCATTTCACCAATTACTAGGCGCATCCACAGCAAAGGATCATTACCAACGGATTCTGTAATTTTTTTCTGATTTGCCGTGGCCTTATCTGCCTGTTCTTTTATAAAGTCTTCACTAATTTCTGGATTCTGCAAAAATAATAGCTTGCTGGCAAAATCAGAATATCGATTAGCGGTTTCTTGCTTGTCTAAATTAAACGGCGTAGCCAACGCGGATTCAAAATAACCAGCCGCTGTTTTCGGATCATATTCAGTATAAGAATACCCCATATTTACCCGCTTAGCTGCTTGAATGGAGGCAATGTTAGATATATAAATCAAAACCAAAACAAGAGGCAAACAAATATAAAATGCCGGGGCAGCGTACCTATTTTCTACTTTAGCTACTTGTTCTAAATCCGAAACCTCGCCCCACATATACGCCAAAAAGCCTAAGAAAACAAAGTAAGCAACGCTGGCGGAAACAGTATCAAAAACGAACATGTTTTGTGCCTGGTAAGCAATTAAACCAGCAACCAAGATGCTAAACTCCATAGCGCTTAATAACTCCCTTTTATAAGCTTTCCAGCAGGCATAAATTGCTAGCCCAAAACTCGACAAATAGGCAACAAACCCCACAGCTCCGCCGGTAGTCAGTATTTCCAACAAATAATTATGAGGCTTATCAAACCAAGAAGGGTCATACTGGTAAAGCTTAGGGTCAAAATATTTTGCAAAAATTATATTATAGTTTTCCGGACCCACGCCAATAATAGGATGATCCTTATAGCCCTTTAGAGCAACACCCCATTGAATAAGACGAGCCTCGGTGTTGCTGTCTTTTAGCTTTGTTAAACGATACAAGGCGGAGTCTGAGGATAATTTATTTCTAATTAAAAATATCCCGATAATCAGCGCCAGAAAAAGTCCAATTAGCACAATCCCATATTTTTTTAGCTTGCGATTCTCGCTTAAAAATACATAAATTACTAAGCCTGCTAATAACCCTGCGGCAATACCCACAGTCGCCCCTCTAGTCACCGATGAATATAAACCGCCTAACTGCAGCGCAACAGCAATCCAATAAAATACCCGGGCTATTCGCTGTTTTTCTTGCATCGCCAAATAAACCGCTAAAAATAAAGGAATAATTAAATAGCTGGCAAAGAAAATTGGGTTTCCAAAAGTAGAAGAAGACCTCTCTGGCAAAGAAGGATCCATTACAAACGCTGGCCCGCCAAGCCAGCTGGATAGCCCATTTAAAGACAAAACCGAGGCTACAACTATAAAACTTTGAAGAAATATTTTTAAATACAGAGAGTTGGCCTTGCCTAAGAGCTGTAAATAAAAAAATACAGCAACCAAATGAGCTAAATAATAAACCCCGCCCATTCTTTCAAAGTTGCCCCACAGGCTGCGGGAAACGTTCAGTCCAAAAACGGCTGAAATAATACTGAAAAACAAAAAAACTAAAACCGCTAAGTTAAAAGGGTTTTTTAAATTTGGGCGAAGTTGTTTGTCCGCAATAGCTAAGTATAAATAAAAAGGCAAGGCCAATTCTACACAAATGCGAAAAAAGAAAGCCTTGCTGGTAATAAACGGGAACTGTAATTGAGAAAAAACCCAAAACGGCGTCAGTAAAGAAAGCAGCAAGAGGCTAAAAAAAATATTCAAGATGGTTTTTTTCATACAAGTTTGGGATTACTTTTTTAAGGCTTTCAACCGGATAATTTCCGCCTGGTAAACCGGGGCATTGCTTGAATTTAGAGTTTCGGCTTGTTGCCAAAGCTCTATTGCCGACTGAATATTTCCAACCTGCTCTTGAAATTGGGCATACTTGGTAACAATGTCAATATAATTTCCAGTTTTTTCCAATGCATTTTTATACAAATAATCTATATCGCCCGTGCCCGCCCCTTCTTTTTGCCGGAGCTGAATTAGATTAATCCAGGCATTAAAATTTTTTGGGTTAATTTCGGTAATCTGTTCATATATTTTTCCGGCTTCTACAAAATCTTCCGCGTCCAAAAACGTTAATCCCAAACCCGCCAAAGCCTGTTCATTTTTTGAATCTATGGAAAGCGCCTGAGCATACATTTTTTTAGATTTTTCCAATTGCCCCAAGCCAAAATACTGCTGGCCAATAAATACGTAAGTATTTGCTTTTTCCAAATTGGCCCCACTGGCTGTGGGTTTAATTGTTTCCAGGTATTTTTCAGCTTGCTTAATTTTATCGGTATAAATTTTTTGCTGGTCTGAGTTCAGCCCTCTGTTTTTATTAACCAAAATTTTAACAGGCAAACCAGAAGGCTTATATTTTGACCATATAAATAAACCACTACCAATAACAACTAAAACCAATAAAATTAGTACCAATTTTTTATATATCATATATACCACTTTACTAGAAAATAGGGCTTTTTTCAAGGCCAAATACAAACCCCTCACCTTTTTACAAAGGTGAGGGGTCGCCTAAATTACGTATTTAGAACACGCTTTACCTACCTAACTTTCAGACTATTTTACAAGAGTCTGGGAGTCGGTCGGGAAGTTCTTGACTAAGTAGTCATTGTTCCAGTCAGCGCTGGTCAAGCCATGGCTCTGAGCAGAAAGGTCAGACCACACAAAGGAAGCAGAAGTACCGGTTGCGGAAGCTGCTAGGGCCGGGGCAATAAAAGTTGTCGGCTGAGCAATGTTTACAGCAACATAGTCGCCGGTGGTGCTACCACCGGTAACGGTCGCTTTCAACACATAGTTCTTCGCACCGCTAATTTGCTGTTCGTTTGTGGCGTCAAAAGCCGCAGTCTTCGCGCTATAGCTCACAGTGAAAGCACCACCAACTTGTGTGTTGGTGTCAGCATCCCACAAAGCGTAACCGGAAAGGTTGGATACGTTAGTGGAAGTGGCATAGGTGAAGATAATGCGAGCCCAACCGATAGTACCAGTTCCACCGGAGCTGACAGAGAATTTAGCCAAGGTGTTTGTACCACCTGGCTGTAATACTGTTGTCGGCAAGGTAACATTGGTAACGGTCGGAATAGACTTGTAAACATACAAGGCATTACCGGAAACTACCTGGTTGGTAGTTTGAGTAATGGTACCCGTAGAAGACGGGGCGCTCTTGTAATTGTGCAAGGTTACTTTGGCATTAGCGCCGGAAGTACCGGCACCAAAACCAGTCGCACCTAAGACTAAGTCCACAGTCAAAACTTTAGTGCTGTTCGCGAGAACAACAAAGCTTAAGTTGCTGAAAGTGGTCGAAGCATTACCCGGTTGGGTTTGCAATACAGTGCTTCCGTCTTTCAAGACAATGCTGGTAACGTTAGTCGCATCAGTCAACGAAACAATCACTTCACTTACAGTGTATTGGTCATTGGTGGTGGTGAACTTAAACGCTGCGGCAGTCTTAGTCTGGTTGCCAGCGGCAATCGCGGCAACCGGAGTGGACGGATCCTGAGCGGCAGTAATAGTGGCGGTGCCAACGCTGATCACTTGACCGGCGGCGGTGGCCATTATACTGGCAGAGGAATTAACCGTAGTGCCATTTACCGCGATTCTCGGGGTAATGGAGTCAGAACCGTATTGAACCGAAGGAGTGGCAATATCAGCGTAAACTTCTACGGCAACAGTGGTGTTCATCGGCAATGTGTAATTACCGGAGAAAGTAGAAGTAGCTCCGATAGCTGAACCAACAGGAACAGCAACAGTGGATTTGACAGTGCCAAACATATTGCCGGCAACCATCATTTTCACATTGTTAATGTTGCTTAAGGTAGAAGAAGCCGCTAAGGCTAAGTCTATACTGGAAACAGTAATGTTCTCGGACGAGCTGCCAACCAAGTTAAAGGAAGAAACCTTATACTGGGTTTGCGGCAACGGAACAGTTTGGGCTGCATAGGTAGCATTCTTGCTCAAGCCGGCAGAACCAGTTACATCGCTTAACGAATTACCAAGAACATAAAGGCTTGGCACGCTATTATACCCTAATGAAACCATTTTCTGGACATTGGAAGAACCAGCCATTAACACTGCAGTTACAGTGTCAGTGTTGCCAACTAAGCTGTTGGTTCCGTCATTGTCATACATGTCAGAGTGGATTTCCATAGTAACCGGAGTTCCGGGCTGGACAGTGTAGTTCAATGTGAAAGAGGTGCCGCCGGTGGCGTAAGTGCCGCTAGTGGTCTTCGCCAATGAGGCAGTTGAGCCATATTGGACGCCGCCGATTAAAACACGACCATTGCGTAGGCTTCCAACACTCGCGTTGGAAGAAGTCGCACCAAAGGTAATAGTTTCAATCTTTTGAGCTTCACCATAAGCAGTTACTGTGTACTTGGCCAAGGTGACGTCGGAACTGCCATCGGTAACATTACCGGAGGTGGAGTTCGTAGCTTTAACAATGGTCATAGTACCGGAGTTGATGCTGTTAGAAGCAGCGGAGCCAAACGGAGGAGTTCCGGTAGCGGCAGTAGTTACGCCATATTGAGAGTCAATAAAGTTAACATCTGCAACATTGCGGATTTGGAACTGGAAGTTCCTGGAAGAACCGCTAATAATGTCAGCCAACACAGAAACAGCGCGAGTACCGGCTTTTAATGTTATCGGGCTAAAACCAAAGGTAACATAGCCGCTGGCATCCATAGTCTGAGTTTTGGCAACCTGGACACCGTCAACACGCAAGACAAAATTGTTTAAATCTGCTTGTTGGATGGTGCCGATGTTGCGGATAATCAAGCGGGACATAGTCATGTCGCGGTTGTTGACTGTAACATTGCTGCGGAATACTTCGGTAGCAACAGCCGGGTCATACGCGCCGCCGGTCGGGGTTACCGTACCGAAAGTTACGTAAGCCAAGTCAGTGCCGACATTGGAAGTGGTAATTAAATTACCGGAAACGCTTACAGTGGCAGGAGTGCCGTTGGCCACAGTGAACGAAGTTAACTGTACGCCAATGGTTTTGCCGGAAGAAGTATTCAGCGGAATTTCAGCAACCACGGAAATAGTCTGGCTGCCATTTACGGTAAACAAACCATTCGGGTTGTTAAAGGTTACCAGGCTGGAGCCGCCAACTGAAGCGGAGTCTGTTAAACGGGTATCTCCGTTAAAGAGATACACATTGGAAAGATCCGAATCAGAGGAAACGCCAATTCTCTTAACCGTCAACTGAGTTACAGTGCCGGTACCGGAGAAGTTAAATTTAGCCAAAGTTACCACGCTTTTTACCTGGGAAGAAACGGCTAAGGTACTGGCGGCCGGAGAGTCAGAAGCCAACATGGCGCTGACAGAACCGCTTACAACCGGAGTACTGGCTAAGGCAGACGGGCTAAGCTGACCCGCTACGCGGGCAGCCATAATACCGGTCTGAGTCATTGTTTTGTCCGCGGCATTGGCTGGGACAACGTTGGCAAAGGAATAGCCCCAAGAATTGAAGGTGGCTAAATCCGGAATACCAAGCAAGCCGGTGGAACCGACTAACTGAACTGTACCGTTGTTGTTGACCAATACACCCGGGCGATGAGCCGCGGTGGTATTGTCAATGTTGGTGGTCTTGCTCATGAAAGAAGAGTCACCATAAACGGCTTTGCTAAAGCTAAAACCAAGGCCTGTAAAGACGGCTGCGCTGGTAAAGGCGCCTTTTTGGCCGCCGGTTATCAGGGAGCATTCGCCTTTGACATCGGAATCTTTGGTCACTTCAGCGCAGAAGATTTTACCATCCTGCGGAGGAATGAAAGAACCGGTCGGTAAAGACAGGTCTTCCGCGTTGGCGTCGACTACGCTGGCCCAGGAGTTAAACCCGTAGGACAGGAAGGCGCCGGCGGAAGTGTAGGGGCGGAATTGACCACCGACAATCATGCCGACAGTACCGGATTTATTGACATTGGTACCGTCCGCGTGAACCGCAGCCATTGCTACGAACGGGACAGCCAATGACAAAGTCATCGCGACCGCAGAACCTACTGCAAAGATTTTCTTTGCGACAGAATTTTGCATTTTATAAATTTTCCTTTTTTTTCGATAATTGATTATTCAATTGAGACAATCAATATGTTCTCGAAAAAAGTATTAATTAGTTTTACATCTTTTGCGGTTTTTAAAAAGAGCTCTAGAGATCTCTTAATAAAAATTAAGCAACGAGATGCATTGGGTTAGTTTGATAGCGACTATAAACGCCGCTAAGATCGACCAAATAGCTTTTCATTTTTCCCTTCTCCCTTTACGGGAGAAGGTGTCCCGCCTTTTGATTCAAAAAGCGGGACGGATGAGGGAAGCTACTTCATAAGCAGCTTGCCGTAAGCAAACCGCCCAATTAATTGTCTTGAATTGGCTTAAACCCCCGCTAAGCAGCGAAAGGTAGACACCAACCCAAGGAGGGAAACTCTATATAAACTCCCCTCTTTGGGTTCGTATGCGCTATAAAAATGTTAAAAAAGCTAATTAAAAGATAGCCTGTTATTAATTTCAGGCTTCTAGAGGCTTTAAAAGCCCTAAATTTACCAGATTCTAGGCTTTCATATAGGTAGACGCTAACAATTAGGCTTTGTTACAGATTATTTGATTCTTTAATTACCCCATATTCTGACACGCAAAAAGCCAGGAAAAAGTTATAAATATTGGCTTATTTTAGCCTTAATCTATTATATAACCTTTTCCTGACCTTTATTTTAAGCCTTTTTGTATATAACCATAGTGTGGATAACTAGCTAAATATTCAAGCTATTTCCAATATTATAATATAACCTAACTACTTTGTCAAAATCAATTCTATGTAATGTTTTTGTAGGGACTGGGCTTGCCCGTCCGATTGGCTACATTTATTTCGCTATTTCGGGCGGCTAAAGCTCACCCCTACACTACCCCCCCTATACCAATTTATAAATTCGATTCCATCTAAAGCAAGGTAACTAATTCTTCTTTGGTAACCTTAATATCTTTTAAAATTGCCATTAAGGTTCCTTTGGGAATATCACGGTTATGCATAGGTATTACCGCCCTCCTGCCATCGGGGTGCTTAAAAACTTGATGGCTACCAACAGTGTGCTTATGCTCAAAACCCAAACGCAACAATAATTTAACCAATTTCTTTGGACTTACAGCCGGCAGTTTAGGCATATTGTTTTTGCTTATTTAAGCGGAAAGTCTCAAAAGTCTCAAAAGTCTCAAAACTTTCATCTTTAGGAACATTTTCGCCGTCCATTAATAAGCTTTCAACGTAAGCCTCAATGGCCTGGCGGACATGTTTTTTGGCTTCGGGTATAGTTTTCCCAAAAGTATGACAACCTGGCAATGCAGGCACATAAGCGTGAAAGTATTTACCGTCTGGCTCTATAATTACGCGATATGTATAATTCATATTCATATGGTAACAGAGTAAACAAGCCAAAGCAAGCATACTTGCTGTAACTATTCACCTTTATCCGATGGTCGTGTAGGGGCTGGCTTTAGCCGCCCGAAATATGCGGGCGGGCAAGCCCGGCTCCTACCGGGAAACAACGAATTCCATTTATTTTGGGAAAAGGTGAATAGTTACTGAGTTGCTTTTCATACATTAAAATGATAAAATCAATCGTATTGGTCTTAATAACGGGCTGTAGTATACCGGTAGTACGTCTGCTTTGGGAGCAGATAGACTGGGTTCGATTCCCAGCAGCCCGACCAAAAGATATAATAACCGCCAAAAGGCGGTTTTTTGTTAATTCCCTGGAAATTATGATAAATATACTTAAATACCTATATACTTGTCCGCTTGTATACTTGTATACTTACTATCCTTACCTGTTTATTTTTCACTCAAACTAACAATAAAAACTCCCCCGCTTTTCACTTGCACAAAATCTTCCACCAAGCCGTGTTGATGATATTCTTCCAATAACTTTTTGGTGTTGTTTAATAAAATGCCCGTACCAATCCCGCAAATAATTTTTACCGCTTCCGCGCCGGCCATAAATTCTGAATTTAAAAAACTTTCCAGCTCCCCCATAGCCATATGCACAGCCAGCCCGTGCAAATCTAATTCCGGCAATTGGTTGGAATTGCTCAAATTCTCCGCGGCCATAGCCCACAGACCATCATCGCGTGCTGACATAATAAAAATTTAAAATTTTTGATAAAAGATTTTGTCCCAATTGGCAATTATGTTCAATTCTGATCAATTTTATTTAATTTTGGTCAATTAAATTGTTCCAGTCAGCGGCAAATTTTTCTACGCCCTTGTCTGTAAGCTCGTGAGCAATATTATATTCCTGCCAAGGTTTATCCAAACTAATTTCTTGGTATGGAATTGGTTTTAGCTGTACACCCTCACCCTGCCCTCTCCCGTCCATGGAGAGGGGGGAACCAAAGCCCACCCATTCTTTATAGGCTTTCAGTGGCGCGGTTATAAGATCACAACCCAGTTCAATAGTTTTGGTAAAGTGTTCCAAGGAACGAATGCTGGCCGAAAGCACTTCCACATGGCCGTCACCGCCTTTGTACATTGTTAAAATATTTTTTATTAAATCCATACCATTTTCCCCCCGGTCATCAAGGCGCCCCACAAACGGCGATACGAACACGTCGCCTTTTTTTGCGCCTTTCGTTGCCGCATAAATTGCCGCCGCTTGGGCTTGGCTAAACACCAGGGTCATATTTACCCTTACTCCTTGTTTTACAAGCTCCGAGGCCGCTTTTAAGCCTTCAGCAGTAGTTGGCAACTTAATATGGGCACGCGCCCCGTAGCGGAGCCGATAATCATCGGAGCGATTGGTACTGGGGTTGGGTATCCAGGTGTTAAACTTCAGCCCCTGCTCTATCATAGCCTCGGCTTTGGTATTATTATCGGCATAAACTTCTATAGATACCGAGCCATTTGGGATTTGGCTGCTAATTTGCTTCACCACATTTTCGTAAAAGCTGTAAATCTCTTCACTGGTGAATTTTTTCCCCACTGCGTCAGGATTTTTGGCAATTAAGCTCGGATTCGTAGTCTGCCCGTCAAGCGCGCCCAACAACGCCAAGGCTTGTTTGGTTTCTTCCGGATCGCCACTGTCTAAAAATAGTTTTGTTATCATGCTAGTTAAACAGGTTCTTGTCTTTTGACAATTGTTTAATTAAATTAAACGCTTCATCCGCGGTGTCTACCAAATGGAAAATTTCCAAGTCAGCTTGAACAATGGCGTTATTTTTTTTCACCATTGTATTTTGCATCCAGTCCACCAGCGGCTGCCAAAATTCCCGGCTGACTAAAATTACCGGCACCCGCTTAATTTTATGCGTTTGGATTAAAGTAACCATTTCGTAAAATTCATCCAAAGTGCCAAACCCTCCCGGGAAAAACACGTAAGCCGAGGAAGCGGTTTCCAGCATCACTTTTCTGGTAAAGAAAAAAGAAAAACTTTCCGATTCATTCACATACCGGTTTGTGCGCTGTTCCGTAGCCAAACGAATGTTAATGCCTACGCTTCTCCCGCCCGCTTCAAACGCGCCTTTATTGGCCGCTTCCATTACGCCGGGGCCGCCACCGGTAACAACCGCAAAACCGGCCTTAGCCAGCTTGGACCCTAAATTAGTCGCCTCCTGATACACCCCGTGTTCTAAGCCTACCCGCGCGCTGCCCATTATGGATACCGACTTTTTGAACCGTTTTAAAAACTCAAACCCCAAAGTAAACTCGCCCATAATCCGCATAATGGTCCAGCTGGAGACATCGCGGGTTTTGCCTTTTTTAAATAGATGAGTAATTTGGGAAGCCGGAATGCAAATTTCCCGGCCTTGGGATGTAAAGCAAATTACATCGTGATGGTTGTGATGCTGTTCGTCGGATTTTTTTTTGAGGATACCCATAGTTTTTTATTAATTTTGACTTGTTTTAAAATTAAAAATTCTAATCTAGTCCTGACTCGCTTCTCCGCCCCGGCCAAGGGTAAAGCCTTTTTCCAACTCTTCGGAGTATTGCCCTATACTGGCCAAGCTGTTCATTTTAGCGCGATGCAAAAAAGTTTTTTGTGCCGCGTTTAAATTTTCCGCTTTTCCACCCCAAGCTTTGGTGGCTCCATCTTGCAAGGCGCGGGCAAAAGAAAAGGTTAACGGCCACGCTAAATTTTTGGTTTGGTTAATGGCTGTGCCATAAACCGGAGTCCGCGACTGGTTAATGGCATTTAAATTAGCCGTGGCCTGCAGTTCCGACTGTCCGCCGGAAAGGAAAGCCTGGCCGGCCAAATTTTTCGGCAGGACTTTAGCAAACACCCGCAAAGTCGCTTCGGCTACCGCTGACGGCGCATCCAGCACCCCTGTACCTTTACCGGAAATAACCATACTGGTTTTTAAAATTGTGCCTTCTAAGGCCACGCCGACAATGGCCAATTCTTCAAATAACGCGGTTAAAACTTTTTCGCTCGCGCTTTCGGCCTGCGCAATAGTATGGTCGCCTTCTATTAATACTTCCGGTTCTACCATTGGCACCAGCCCGGCCTTTTGGCATTCTAAGGCATACGCGGCCAAGTCTTTGGCATTCTGGCGAATATTGGCATCGGTCGGCAGTATTGCAGACTCCACCCCTGCCTTCAGGTCCGACGAAGCCTTGGCGAAGTTGGATGAGGGGAGGCTAGGAGAGGTTGTGTTCGAAATAGTAATTACACTGCGCCACTTGCAAAATTTGGCGCCCAAAGTAACATACTCGGCAAGCCTCTCAGCCAAACCGTCCAAACCTTTGGTTAATTTTTCACCCTCGCTGCCAAAATCCACCAAGCCCTGGTCCACTTTAATTCCCGGTAAAATTCCTTCGGCATTCAGCACTTCCACAAACGTTTTGCCTGTGGAAGTTTTTTGGCGTATAGTTTCGTCAAATAAAATTACGCCGGCAATATACTGGCCCTCACCCGGCGCGGTAAGCAACATTTCCCTAAAAGCCCTGCGGTTGTCTTCGGTATTTTCTAAATTAATGCCGGAAAAACGCTTCCCCACTGTGTTCATACTTTCATCGGCCGCTAAAATTCCTTTTCCCGGCGCAACCATTTGTTTGGCTATTTTACTAAGTTCTGTTATGTTCATAATTCTTAATTCCTTATTCTTAATTCTTTTTATGATGATGAGTTGTTATATACCTCACAGTGCCGGACATTCCGCGAATTACAATTGAATGCGTAATTATAGCGTTGTCCGTAACCCTGACTCCTTGCAATAACGGGCCGTCTATAATTCCGGTAGCGGTAAAAGTTAAAATATTTCCTTTGGCTAAATCCTGAACGTTGAAGATTTTTTTGGTATTAAAACCTTGTTTTTTAATTAAATTTAAATGATGTTCGTCTTTGGGCTTAAACCGACAAAGTAATTGGCCACCTAAAATTTTCACTGCTACTCCGGCCAATACCGCTTCGGCACTGGCGCCAATACCCATTAAAAGATCAATCCCCGACTCCGGCATACACGGCGCAATTCCGCCGGCCACATCACCGTCGGTAATCAGGCGGACTCTGGCTCCGGCTTTACGAATTTCCTGAATCAAATCTTTATGCCTGGGTCTGTCCAGCACGCAAACCGTAACATCCCCGACTTTTTTATTTAAGGCTTTGGCAGTTTTTTGAATATTAACTTTTACCGGTGCGTCTAAATTTATTACTTTAGCGGCTTTTGGCCCGGCCGCAATTTTTTCCATATAGGTATCCGGCGCGCTAAACAAACTACCCTTGGCGCCGGCGGAAATAACCGCCATGGCATTGTACCTGCCATAGGCCACCGAGTCAGTGCATTCCAGCGGGTCAACGGCCAAATCCATAACAGGGCCCTTGCCGCGGCCGACTTTCTCTCCCTGATACAATTCCGGCGCTTCATCTTTTTGCCCTTCGCCGATTACCACCGTGCCTTTAAAGTCAATTTGATTAAACCGGCTACGCATTTCTTTAACCGCCGCGCCGTCGGCTTTTTTGGCCTCACCCTTGCCAATCCATTTGGCCGCGGCAATCGCCGCCGCTTCGGTTACCCGCACAAATTCTAAAGCTAAATTTCTATCCATATGGTTTAAACAATTTTAATTTTGGCAAGCTGTTAAAATGTTTGATATTGCGGGTAGCTAAAGTAAAGCTATATTCTAAAGCGGTTGCGGCAATCAGCGAATCTGCAAACGGAGTGCTGCAATCTCTTCTCAGCCCGCCTCCCAACTTCGCTATGGCCGGAGTGATTAAGCTAATTTCAAAATTGGATAAAAATTGTTCAATTTCTTTTAACTTATTGGCATTTTTAGTATCTTTTCCGGCATAAATTTCCGCCAAAGATACTACGCTTAAGTAAAATAAAAAATCCCTGCCGGAAGCTGAAAAAAATGCGCGGGCAGAATCCAGCCCCCGCAGATAATCAATTAAAATATCGCTGTCAACCAGGACATTTTTCATTATCTCCAGGATTTTCTTAATTTGTTAACATAGGCAACTGAACTGCCTTTGCCAAAACTTTTTTTAAGCGCTCCAAAACCCCCGGCAAAAAAACCTTTGGTTGAGGAAGTTTTTTTAGCTTCTGCTTTTTTTGAAAAAACCAAAGCATTATATTCTTTTTTGGTAATAGTAATAGTATCCATATTTGTTATTTTAACAAAGATTCCTTAATGCCGCAATCGCCGTTTATAGACCTTGAGTCTGCCGAAAGGCTCCTCCGTAACTCGCACAAATTCCAAGGCTAAATTTCTGTCCATGATATTTCTTAATTAACGAAGCTTGATTAAATTTTCTTTGACTAAATATTCAAATAAACTTTTTGCCCTGTCTTTGGGTTTAGCGCTTGTGTTTGTCGGATAGTCTCCCGCCTCCCTGCTGGCATCGGTCCAATCGTCCGCCCGCTTGTCCTTTTTGTCGTTCTCGGCCTTCTCTGCTTCGCTCATTTTACTAATCTTGTCGCTCCTGGTAAGCGGATATTCAACATGGCTTAGCACAATTTCCTTGTAGCCTTGTTTGCTAATTTCATCAATCACCTCAGGCCATGCTGTTTTAATATTCTTTAAATCAGCAAGTTGATGAAGCAATACCATGCAACATAAATTAAGTTCATTAACCTGTTCATAGGTCGCCCCACGCAAAAGATCTCTCAGTTCCTTGCCGTTTGGGTCAGCTTTTAGGATTTTTCCACGTTTTGCCAAAAGAGATTCATACCGAGCGTAAGCCGTTTTTCCATCCAACACTAGTTTAATCGGCTGATACTCCGCGCTAACTTCCACGAACAGACTGTGTTGTTTTTCAAAAAGATCGTTTCTAAGCGTATCACAAATATTCAATCTGTCGTTATTATTCGGTACCTTTCCCTCCGGCCCCTGCGTTGGCTTGCAGGCTTCCAAACCAGCGACTGTGCTAAAAGCCGCGACTTTCAAAAAATCTCTTCTACTTAAGTTATCTTTTGACATAATGATGAGCTATCAAACTCTTATATACGTTTTATCTTGTTCTTCAAGCGCCATAGAATTAAAATTACGAATAGTCGCTTCTTGATTTTTTAAGTTTATTTCTGCCGAAGTTCTTTCCTTAACAGCTTCATCCACTTTATTCTTTGCCTTTACGGCTTCTGAAGAAGCACTATAAGTGCTGATTCTGTCCAATGAAATTTCTACTAAAGAAGATAGTTCCCCCAAAGTTTTTGCCTTTGTTAAAGCTTGTCTGTCAAAAGTTTGGAAGCCGAAATCCGAAATCTTCTTTATCATTTTTTTCAACTTTTCCACATTTCCCCTTATTTTTTCCTGCTCTTTTTCTTGTCGTTTTATTTCCTCCAACTCCTGCTGTTTTCCGGCCTTTTGCACTTCCAACCCGGCAAGTCTATCTTTATCCGGCCCACCAAAAAGGCCTAATGTCTTCTTCTGGGATTGTTCTCTCGCAATTCTTTGGTCGATGTCTTTAATATCGTCCTCAAGATTGAGTTTTTTTTGTTTATCAATTTTGTCTGGCAATTCATACTTAACTGAAACCTCTTTGCTTCCAAGGCCAAAATAAACTTCAACCGGCAAATCTTTAACGCTCTCATCCACCTTAAGTTCTGACTTATAGTCCAAACCAAACTGGGGCATTCTTTCCTGATCCTGTTTGGCTATGCCGTGCTGATAAGCCATCTGTTTTTCCGGACCTGGAATTGAATTTTCTTTAGCCCTGGCCCATTGCAAATTAAAATTGGCTTTTAAATATTTTTTAAATTTTTCGGCCTTTGCTTGCCACGCTTCCGAGTAGGCGCGCTCATATTGAAGCATTCCTTTTTCATCGGGGGAATACTTATTTTGTTCCAAAACCTCAGCCAGCCTGTTTTGATACATTTCTAAATATAAAGCCTTAATCTGACTTTCATTCTCACGGACTGAAACCAAGCGAACATCTACCAAACCCGCGCTCCTTAACCCGGCAATCTCACTTCCTTTGCCCATCCAGCTTTTCAAACTTTTCCTGTTTATTTCTTCAAAAATCTCCGCACCGTGCTTGACTATTCCATCTTTTTCTTCCTGGGTTATTTGGCTTTCTGGAATTTGCCCTGTAGTTTCAGCTCGCCCAGCCAAATCTGCTTTTATTGGAAACTCCCTATTTGTTGGTTGCATATATAAATTGGGTTAGTTTTTAATTTCTTTAACTTGTTTAATTATAGCATTTTTGTCGATTTCTTCGAATGCCAGCAATTCTTCCGGTTTACCGCTCTTGGGCATTTTAGTTACTGACAAACTTGCAACTTTATAACTTGATAAACTTGAAACTGAAGCCAGCGCTCCGGCAACTGCTTCATACATCCCGCCTTCGGAGTGGTTATCTTCCACCACAATAATATTTTTAGTTTCCACAGCCGCTTTTTTTAAATTTTCCAAATCTAGTGGCTTAACAGAGTATAAATCTATAACCCGAATATTTATTCCTTCTTTTTGTAAGTCCTC
>CAYIHW010000006.1:0-24856 GCA_964363335.1 uncultured Candidatus Saccharibacteria bacterium | reverse complement strand
AAGTAAGCGAACCGTCGCCATAAAGGCTTGATCCCCCTAAATTCCATATGGCCCAAGGAGGATCGCGCAAGCGAGACGGAAGGGTTGGAGTTTATGGGAGGCAGATTAAACAATTTAATCAGTTTAAAAAATAATAGAAGAAAGCTAAGGAAGCAACTTACCCCGGCAGAGGCCAAACTCTGGATTTATTTACAAAACAGCCAGTTAGGAGAAAAGTTCAGAAGACAGCCCAGTATTGGGTACTACATTTTAGATTTTTATTGTCCAAAAAAGAAATTAGCGATTGAGCTGGACGGCTCGCCGCACGATACTGAAGAAGGTTATGCGAAGGATAAAGAAAGAACTAAATTTTTAAATAACAAAAGAATTAAGGTAATCAGGTTTGAAAATAAAGACGTGATGAGTAATACCGAAGGGGTTTTGGCAGACATTAAAAAGAATTTACAATAACTCCAACCACTCCGTCCCGATAAATCGGGTCTCCCCTCCTTGAAAAGGAGGGGAGACTGCAAACTGCAAAAATTATGAAAACATTAGGCATTGATTACGGCGAAAAGAGAATAGGTTTGGCGATTTCTGATGAGAGTCAGACTTTTGCCAGAGAGCTGGTGATATTGTCGCCAAAAGAGTTTTGGCAATCTTTGAATCTTTTAATTTTAAATAATTCAATTTCTCTTATTGTGCTTGGCTGGCCACTAAATATGAGCGGAGAGGAAACAAAAAAAACCAGAGAAGTGGCTAGTTTCAAGTTGCAATTGGAAAGCGAGACAAACTTGCCGGTGGCAATAATTGATGAGCGATTAACATCACAAATGGCGCAAAACATTAAAGGCAGTTCAAAAGATTTAGACAGCCTCGCCGCGCAAATATTATTACAAAATTATTTAGATAAAAATAAACGTCAATGAGTATTGGAAAATCAGAATTAGTTTCTTTGGGTCTGGACAAAATTGGACAGGCTGAACCAGAGGAAGTTAGAAAGGCAAGAAGTGATGCTCAAGAGATTCTTGGAATTAATGAGTCGGAATTGTCTGAATTGAGAACAAGAGTTCAAAGAAGCAATGGAATTGTTCGGGTTTTTGTTCACCCATTTTATTATCAATATTCGGAAAAATATGACTCGGAAGCTAAGCGTCCAGAACATAATTTGCATAGAATAAAAGAAATCGAAGAAGCTTTAAATAAAATTCTTTCAAAGCCTCTCGAGACTACTCCGCCCGTGTTTGTTTTCGAAGAAAAAAATCATTTGGACGAAACTCGCCAAAAGATGAGTGGCCAGGAATCCGCAGGTAATATAGCTTATTTTGTTCCCACTAAAACTCAATCTGCAGCTCCTAGCTTCGGGGATGAAAAAGGTTGGGGTTTTGATAACTGGGAAAGGTTGAGAAAAATATTTTTAGATTTGAAAGTGAAAAAAGTTATCATAGGAGGCATGTATTTAAAAGTGGTTCATGGATATGATTTAGATTCCGATATGTTTGGATATAGAAAACAGCGGCGGGCAAAAGGCGCGAGAAATATGGAGTATGACCTTGAAAAGTGCGTAAGGGGAGCAGTCAGCGAGTTATCGCAAGACGAACATTTTAACCATGTTTTTGAAGTAGAGATTTCAAATTTGACTTTTCCAGATTCCCGAAGAGAGATAGGTGCAAAAGAAAACGAACCGACTTATGAAGATTTATATCATAAAAATAAAAAATAATGTCAGAATTTAGACAAAACCCAATAACAAAAAACTGGGTACTAATTGCGCCGGCCAGAGGGAAGCGGCCGGATCAATATAAAACTTATTCTGTTATGCATGGCGTGCCGGAAGTGGACAAGAGTTGCGTTTTTTGCCCCGGCAGTGAACATTTAAATAGTGAGCTGGCGCGCGTGCCGGAAGGAAAAGACTGGGAAATAAGAATTATCCCGAATAAGTTCGCGTCGTTGGAGCATACCGCTGTGTATCGACATAAGGAATTTTATGTTTCGCATTCCGGCGATGGCGATCATGAAGTTATTATTACGCGTAAACATAACGAGCCCGTGGCTCTGCAGTCAATCGCCACAGTGGAATTAACAATCCGTACTTTTATTGAAAGAATCAATAGTTTGTCCAAACACCAGGAGTTAGCTTACGTGCAGATTTTTCATAACCACGGCCGTGACGCCGGCGCCAGTATTGTCCATCCGCACTATCAATTACTCGCCACGCCAATTGTCCCCCCTCACGTTCATAGCGAAATAATGGGTTGCTACCACTATTACCAAACCCACAAATCTTGCATTTATTGTGATATTATTACAGAAGAGTTGTCCGTAAAAGATCGGGTAGTTTATGAAAGCGAACACTTTGTGGTAATTTCCGCCTACGCCAGCCGCAGTCCGTTTGAAACTTGGATTCTGCCAAAAAAACACGGCGCTAGGTTTGAAGATATGAGCGCAGAGGAAATAAAACATCTATCATTTGTATTAAAAGTAACTTTGGGGCAGTTGTATACAAAGTTGTCAGATCCACCTCTTAATTTTTATATTCATAATATGCCGCTGAAAAAAAATGAGGAAGACCATCGGCACAGCGCGCACGAAGAAGAGGCTTTCCACTGGCATTTAACCATTTTTCCGCGCATAACTATTTGGGCCGGGTTTGAATATGCCACCGGAATCCCTGTTAACCCCATTCCGCCGGAAGTGAGTACAAAATTTTTGAAAGGCGAGGAATAGGACGCATAAGTCCCATTCGGCGTATATGACCTATGAGTCCTATTGGGTAGTAACAAAATTTGATAAATGAACAAAACTAAAAAAATTGTAGGTATTATAGTAATTGTTATCGTAATAGCGTTACTTTTAAATTTCTTTTTAGCTTGGGTTTTTAAACAAGCGCAAAATTTATAAATATATGAAAAAACTCATTATCGCTAACTGGAAACTAAACCCCACCACCTTAAAAGATGCGCAAAAATTAGCATCCGCTATTAGTATCAAGGCAAAAAATACAGTAGTGCTTTGCCCGCCGACTGTTTATTTATCATCCATAAATTATCCCAACGTCGGCTCTCAGGATTGTTTTTGGCAGGACAAGGGCGCACATACCGGGCAGGTGTCGCCCGCGCAACTAAAAGATTTAGGAATTAAATATTGCATAATTGGCCACAGTGAAAAACGCGAGGTGGGGGAAAGCGATGAAATGATTAATGTTAAACTTAAGGCTTGCTTGGCTCAAAAAATTATTCCGGTGTTATGTGTGGGTTTTGGAACAACTGTTGAGCAGGATGACTTGGAAGTAGTGGATATTTTAAAACAGCAACTGGCGGCGGATTTGGCCGGAGTTGACGCCATAAAAGTTATTGTAGCTTATGAACCGGTATGGGCTATTGGCACCGGGAATGTAGCCAGCCCCGATCACGCGGAAAAAATTTCCTTGTTTATTAAAAATAAATATAAGGTTTCGAAAGTTTTGTATGGAGGAAGTGTTAATGCGGCCAATGCCAAAGAATTTTTATCACAGCCAAATGTCGGCGGCCTGCTTGTCGGCGGCGCCAGTTTAAATGCTAAAGATTTTAACCAAATAATCGACATGTGAAAGCATGTCGTCCTGAGCCCAACGAAGGATCCCTTAAATTTTAGTTTAAGAGATTCCTCGGCTGCACTCGGAATGACGAAAACAATTTATGATTTATCTCGCATCTGACCACGCCGGATTTGAATTAAAAAACAAAATTTTCCAGCATTTAAAAGACGAAGATGTTGAAATTGAAGACTGCGGGCCTTTTGCTTTGGATCCACATGATGATTACCCGGACTTTATTTATCCATGCGCGGTTAAGGTTGCGGGAAGCCCCGGAAGCATTGGAATTATTTTAGGGATGAGCGGCAACGGCGAAGCTATGGTAGCAAATAAGGTTAAAGGCATCCGGGCGGCGCTTTATTACGGCGGGCATGAAGACATTGTAAAATTGGCTCGTCAACACAACAATGCCAACATTCTGTCTTTGGGAGCCAAATTTATGAGCCCTGAAGAAGTGGAACGAGCCGTGGATTTATTTATTGAAACTGGCTTTGAAGGCGGCAGACATCAGAGGCGGATTGACAAAATTACTAAAATTGAAAAAAATTGAACAAAAATTATTGCAGTTAAATTATGACAATTATTTAAATTTTATTTAATTTTGGTCAATTATCTTATGCCCCAAATTGTTCCCGCAATTTTAGAAAAAACCTCCGAAGCTTTTGCCGAAAAGTTGTCTTTGATTTGTAAAATTCCCGGGGTAGAAAGAATTCAAGTGGACTTTGGCGATGGCGTATTCATTGAAAATAAATTATTAGAAGTGGGAGAAATGGATAGTTTAAATCCAGCCTTTCATTGGGAGGCTCATTTAATGGTAAAAGAGCCGAATGATTTTTTAGATTATCAAATTTGCGGATTTAAAACCTTAATTGTGCATTACGAGGCTTTTTCTTCTGTTTCCGAATTAATTGCGACCATCCAAACCATTAAGTCCATGGGCTTTAAAGCCGGAGTGGCGGTGAGTCCGGAAACCCCGGTGGAAGTTTTGGTTAGTATAAAGGCCGATCAATATTTAATTATGAGCGTTATCCCCGGCAAACAAGGTCAGGGTTTTATAGAAAACACCTTAAATAAGGTCAAAGAATTGAGAAAGCTCCTGCCAGGTGCTATAATAGAGGTAGATGGAGGCGTTAATTTAGCCAATGTGAATAGTATTGCCCAAGCGGGTACAGATTTGATTGTAGCCGGCAGTGCGATTGTTTCCGGAGGCAATATGGCTGAAAATTTTGAGAAACTAAAAGTAGAAATGTACAAAAACAAAATTTAATGGAAAAATTATCTATTAATGAGATAACTTATAAAGCTAACGACATCCGGCAGGATATTATTAATATGCTGGTGACTGCCGGAAGCGGGCATAGTGCCGGTCCTTTGGACATGGCCGATGTTTTTGCGTCCCTGTATTTTAATGTCTTAAACCATAATCCCAAAGAGCCCAAATGGGAGGGACGGGATTATTTAGTTTTGTCGTGCGGGCATATTTGCCCGGTGCTGTATGCTAGTTTGGCCGAGTCAGGTTATTTTCCCAAAGCGGAATTAAACACTTTGCGAAAATTAGGCACCAGATTGCATGGTCATCCGCATAATTTGGCTTTGCCCGGAATTGAAACTTCTTCCGGACCCCTTGCGCAAGGCGCCAGCCAGGCTGTGGGTATTGCCTATGGATTAAGAATGGATCATAAAAGAAATCATGTTTATTTAATAATGTCAGACGGCGAACAGCAGGAAGGACAAATTTGGGAAGCGGTAATGTTTGCGGGAAAGTACAAATTAAGTAATATAATGGCGATAATGGACCGGAACAATATTCAAATTGACGGCTACACCGAAGATGTAATGCCATTAGAAAATTTAAAAGCCAAGTATGAAGCTTTTGGCTGGCACGTATTGGAGACCGACGGTCATAATATTCAGGAAATAATTAATGCCTGCAACGAAGCCAAGGCCGTATACGAAAAGCCTACGTTAATAATTGCCCGAACTATTCCCGGCAAAGGCGTGGGTTTTATGGAAGGGGATTACCGTTGGCACGGCATGCCGCCAAACAAAGAGCAAGCAAAGTTAGCGCTACAAGAACTTAGGACTTTACAAGGTAAAATTATTAGTGAGCATCAGTAAAGAATTAACAAAATGACAAATTTTAAAATTTACAAAATCAAACATCAATTAACAACTAACCAAAATATATGATTACTTTTTTGCTTTTTGTTGGGTTTATATTTTTGCTGTTTTGGATTTCCAGCATCAGCAACCGGGTAGCGGCAATGGAAAAACGTTTGCAATCGGGCGCGGTTACGACTCCGGACAAGGTACCGGTAGTAGTCAAGTTGCCTGAGGCGCAATCGGTAGCCTCTTGGAAGCCGGGCAGTCTGGAAAATTGGCAGGCTGTTGCTAACCAATCAGTTGAAAATGCGCAGGTAAAACCGGAAGTTCATGCGCCGACTCAAGCGAGTGCTAAAAATAAAGACGCAGACGACACGGAAAAAGCAGTGAATTGGTTAAACCGTATTGGGGTTGTAGCGTTGGTTTTGGGTTTGGGTTTCTTTTTGAAAATCGCTATAGATTTGGGTTGGATTGGGCCTTGGGCGCAGGTGATTATCGGCTTGGCCATTGGTGGATTGTTAATTTATTTAGGCCAATTATGGAAAGAAAAGTTTGGTACTCGCGCTCAGGCGCTTATCGGTGGCGGTGTGGCGATATTATATTTTAGTATATACGCGGCATTTAATTTTTATTCTTTAGTTCCACAATTTGTAGCCTTTATGGTCATGTTAGCCGTAGCCGGGTTTGCGGTGTGGTTATCGTATAAAAATAGTTCTTTAGTCTTGGGAGTATTGGCATTTTTTGGCGCTTACGGTTCGCCCTTAATGTTTAGTTCCGGCCAAGACCAGCAAATTATGTTGTTTGGGTTTTTAACGGTGCTGAATGTGGCGGCCTTCGTTTTAATGTTTAGAAAATATTGGATGGAATTGTTATTACTGGCCTTATTCGGCACAATAATTGACTTTTTAGTTTGGGGGGTTAGTCATTCCAATTACGAAAATACTTTAACCAGTTTAACTTTTGTGATTGTGACCATGTTGTTGTTTGTTATTGGATCGGCGGGATTGTTTCGTTTGCACAGCGAAAAGAAAACCTTGGCGCCGGATTTTGGCAATGGTGTTACCGCGTTGCAAATTATTAGCGGGACCTTTTTCTTTGGCTCAATAGTCGCTTTATTATTTGACCGGTTCCATAACATTTTACCGGCTGTGGCCTTGCTCGGGGCGGTAACTTATTTCTTTAGCTACGCATTGGTGGATAGGTTAAACTATAGAAATTTAAATTACTGCATGTCATTTTGCGGAAGTCTTTTGCTGACGTCTGCGGCCGTTTGGCAATTTGACGGCAAGGCGCTTTCCGCGGTCCTGCTTTTGATTGCTTTGCTCGGCTCCACTATTGGTACTATGGTCAAGCGCGAGGAATTGCGGGTCTGGGGAACAACAATTTTGTTTATCTCCCTTATTAAGTCACTTTACGATCCCTACACAGCTGCAGATGCCGCCTTTTTATTTAATGCCAAATTTGGGTTAATGTTTGCCAATACTTTGGGTTTGTTGTTTGTGGGTTGGCTGTACCAAAAAGTTCAAGCTTCAGAATTTGAAAAAAACGCGGAAAAAGTTTTGCAAATTGCCGCGGCCTTGGTGTTGTGGGCCAGCGTCTCTTGGGATATTTCCTCTTCCATTTCCGGAAATTCTCAAAATTATATGACTTTGTGGTGGGTAATTTATCCGGTAGCTTTATCGGCCACCGGGTTTATGAGCCGCCGCAGCGACATTTCAAAGACCGCGTTATTCTTGTTGGCCGCCGGATTCTTTAAGGTATTGTTTTTGCCTTATGCCGGAGAGTATATCTTTCTCTACAATGTAAAATTCGGCCTAATGGCCCTGGAGACTGCCGGGTTATTGGTAGTGGCAAGATTTTACCGACATGATGTGGAAAATAAATCTTTTGCCGATGCTTTAAAAGTGGCCGCATGTATGTTGTTGTGGTTCGCGGTTTCTTGGGATATTACCAAATATTTTGAAAATGAGGAGTCAAAAAACGCTCGTAATTTATTTTTGAGCCTGTGGTGGATTACTTACTCGGCCATCCTTATTGGCGCCGGGATTGCCTGGCGGAGCCCGCTCCTTAGAAAAATTGCTATTGGCTTGTTCTTTGTGACCATTGTCAAAGTTTTCTTGTTTGATTTATTGTCCTTGGACTTGGGATACTTAATTATTTCGTTCATTTCGTTGGGTGTTATTTTAATTAGCGTATCTTTTTACTATAACAAGCACAAAGAGCAAATAACGAAATTTTTAGAAGGCGAAGAAAAATCAAACAATATAATCAAGAATTAATAAAACCCTATGAAAAAATATTTCTTTTTAGCAACTTTTATACTGGCAGCGGTTTTTTTGCCAAAAGCGGCCAGCGCCGGTGTGACTTTAGTTTTTCAAAATGGTGGTAATGCCACCACTACCCCGGGGTCAGTGGTATCCATGACCGGAACCATTACCAATACCGCGACATCTTCTGTGGCTTATTTAAATTCCATTGCGGATTTAAATATTATCCCATCAAACAGCATTGCATCAAGTACGTTGGGTGCTGTGGCAATAGATGATATTGCCAGTAAGTCATATTTGCCCATGATTTTAAATGCCGGACAACAGTATATTAACGCTTTAGTGAAGGTTAATGTAAGCTCTTTGTCTAAGCCCGGGGATTATTTGGGAATGTACACTTTAAATGCCGGCAGTTCCACTTCTACCAATGAGTATGTCCAGACCCAGTATTTTATTATTCATGTAATAAGTACAGCGCCGGCAGCACCGTCCTCGGCCACAGATGATCCTTCATCTTTCTCCGGCTTGCAAATGCCCACCGGTCTGGAGTATCAAGATAATTTAAATTTAAACGCCCTTTACCAAACCGGCCCACGTTTAATTAAGCTGGAAAGCGACAGTACGGTTTATTGGGCTTCGTCTAATAACTTAAAAATCCCCATGGTGAGCGCGGAAGTATTTTTGTCTTACGATAATAAATGGTCAGATGTAGTAACCGTTTCCCAAGATGAATTTGAATATTACCAAACGGCTAAATATATTTGGTTAAATGGGGGCGGGGCAATTTACAAAATTAAAGATGGTGTTAAGCAGTATATTCCTTCCGCTGTATGGAATCCAGCCGGTATTGACGCCAGTTTGATAATTGATGTAAATAAAATTGACCTTAATTCCTATAAAACCGGGAAAGCATTAACTACAGCTGAAGAATTAAATTAAAGTATGTTGTTAAATCCAAAAGTCGGAAAAAATGATATTGAACAAGCGGCCACCAGGGTTGGGTATGGAGCCGGGCTTTTGGAATTGGGGGAAAAAGATGAACAAGTGGTGGTGCTGACTGCGGACTTGGCCGAAAGCACTCAGGTGTTGGATTTTGCCAAAAAATATCCGGAGCGGTTTGTGGAGTGCGGCGTGGCGGAACAAAATATGATGGGCGTGGCCGCGGGTTTGGCGCTTTACGGTAAAACGACTTTTGTTTCCTCTTACGCGACTTTCTCTCCCGGGCGCAATTGGGATCAGTTGCGCGTTTCAGTTTGTTATAGCCACGCTAACGTAAAAGTGGCCGGCGCGCATACCGGAGTTACGGTGGGGCCGGACGGCGCCACGCATCAAGCCTTGGAAGATATTGCCATGACCAGAGTGTTGCCGAATTTAATTGTGGAAGTTCCGTGTGATGCCATTGAGGCGCGAAAAACCACCATTGCCTTGGGGCAAATAAAAGGCCCGGCATATTTTAGGCTTGGTCGGTCAAAGACGCCAATTTTTACTTTACCGCATACGCCATTTGAAATTGGCAAAGCTTATGTTATGCGAGAGGGTACAGATGTGGTCATAATCGGCAGCGGACCGGTACTTTATAACGGATTACTCGCGGCCATGGAATTGGAAAAAGAGGGGATCAGCGTAATGGTGGTAAATAACCATACCATAAAACCAATTGACGTTTTAACCATTACCGCGGCGGCCAAAAAGTGCGGAGCGGTAGTTACCTTGGAAGAGCATCAAATAATGGGCGGAGCCGGCAGCGCAGTATGTGAAGTTTTAGCGGAACATTTTCCGGTGCCCGTGGAAATGGTTGGTATGCCCGACAGTTTTGGCGAGAGCGGCCAGCCCGAAGAATTAATTGAAAAATACGGTATGGGAAAAGAAGGAGTAAAAAACGCGGTGAGGAAAGTGTTGAAGAGAAAAGTTGATGTGTCATCCCGGGCTTGACCCGGGACCTAGTTATAACTGATAGATGTGTCATCCCGTCCGCCGAGTGCGGACGGGATGACACAAAACAAACGTTTATGAAAATATTTAGTTTACAATCAAAAATAAACTTGGTGGGGTGGAGTGTGGTTTTTAGTTTAATAATAAATTACGCTTTACATTTTTATTCTCGCGCGGGAAGCCCCGCGCTTTCCACCATTAGTTATCCAAATGAAAAAATTGCAGGTTGGCCTTTGGCCTACATGGTTTATGGGGGTTGGCCTCCTTATCAGTACAGTTCCGCCCCCAATATTGTAGACTTAGGAATAAATTTTATTTTCTGGATGATGTTAGTATTGATAGCCTTAAATTTACTCAAACACTTTAAAGCTCGACACTAATCACTAGCCTATGTTTGACATTATTTCCATCGGCGATGCCACTATAGACACTTTTTTATTTATACACGATATTGAAATTGTGGATATTAAAGGCGACAAAAAAGCGATTTTGAATTGGGGCGACAAATTGCCGGTAGATAAGTTTTACCGCACTGTGGCCGGCAATGCGGCCAATAACGCGGTGGGAAGCGCGCGCTTAGGGTTGAAGACCGCTTTGTATACTGTTTTAGCTCACGACGTGGGCGGCCGGGAAATTGTTCACAAAATGAAAAAGGAAGGGGTGTCAGACAGATTTATTGTTATTGATGACAACCACGGTACCAACGCCTCTACGGTAATTGCGCATGACGGGGAAAGAACTATTTTGGTATATCATGAACATCGGAAATATAAATTGCCAAAATTTGTCCACACCAATTGGGTATATTTAACCAGCATGGGCGAGGGCTTTGAAAAAATCTATAAAGATTTGGCAAAATACATAGATAAATACAATGTGAAATTAGGGTTTAACCCCGGTACTTTTCAGCTTCGCGCCGGAGTAAAGAAAAACCAGGAAATGCTGGCGCGAACCGATTTGTTGTCCGTGAATGTGGAAGAAGCTCAAGGCTGGGTAGGGGACTGTGACCGTGACCCGGAAGAGTTGTGTAAAAAATTAGCCGAGTTAGGTCCAAAGGCCATTGCCTTGACGGACGGGCGTAAGGGAGCTTACAGTTATAGCAAAGAAGGGTTTTATTATATTCCGGAGTTTCCGGGGCCGCGCTTGGAAGCCACCGGAGCCGGGGATTCTTTTACCACCGCTTATATTGCCGGGCTGTTTTATGGCCTCTCACATAAAGAAGCTCTTTGTTGGGCGCCGATTAATGCCGGTTCAGTGGTGCAAAGTATTGGTCCTCAAGCCGGACTTTTGACCCGTCAGGAAATTGAATTACGTTTGAAAAAAATAAAAGATTTTAAAGCAGTCGCAATTACCAGTCAGGAAATCAAGAAGCAGGTGCTGGAGATGGTAAATAATAAAAAAGACTAATCAGTAATGACAAGAATTAATAAATGACAAAATTGAAAAAAGTATTGCAGTAATTTTTGTTCATTTCCGTCGTTTTTGTCAATTTTGTTCATTTAATTTATGGCTCTAATCGGCAGTAACGTTAACGACCCTAACTATGTTTTACGATTTTCTGTTATAGTGTTTATGGGCATAATGGCCTTTGGTAGCGTGCTATCCTGGAGAAGCCAGTTGCTATTTGCCGCGGATTATCAGGAAATGCCCGTGACTCACGAACAGTTGCGAGTAAAAAAAGAAAATAATTTAAAAAAACAAAGCCTACAAAAAAAGATTTTAAATAATTATCAAATAGAAGAATAATTGTTCACAGATACACAGATAGCACGGATTGCACAGATGATCAGCTATCTCATCTGAGAAAGAAAGGGATTTATGGGAAAAATAAAAATTGGGATTAATGGGTTTGGCAGAATTGGTCGGCAGGCTTTTAAAATTGCTTTGGACAAGCCGGAGCTGGAAGTGGTGGGTATTAACGATTTGTCACCGACTTCGGTTTTGGCGCATTTATTAAAATACGACAGTAATTACGGCCGGTTTCATCATGAAATAACATCTGACGAAAAAAATATTATTGTTGATGGAAAAGCTTATCCGGTTAGCGCGGAAAAAGAACCGAGCCTGCTTCCTTGGGGGAAACTTGGCGTGGATGTGGTTATAGAATCCACCGGACGGTTTACCGACAGCGAAAAAGCCGGCGCGCATATAAAAGCCGGAGCCAAAAAAGTAATTATCTCCGCGCCGGCCAAAGACGAAGGAGTAACTCCGACTATTGTTTTGGGAGTAAATCAAAACACTTATACCAACCAGCCAATAATAAGCAATGCTTCCTGCACCACCAATTGTATTGCGCCGGTGTTGGATGTTTTGCAAAAAAAGTTTGGTGTGGAAAAAGCCTTTATGTCTACCATTCACAGCTATACCGCCGAACAAAATTTAGTTGATGGCCCGCCACCAGGAGGTAAAAGTACGGACTTAAGAAGAGCACGCGCCGCCGCGGTAAATATTATTCCTACCACCACGGGTGCGGCCATTTCCGCTACACAAGTTATTCCGGCGCTAAAAGGAAAATTTGATGGCGTGTCTTTCCGCGTGCCAACTCCGGTTGGAAGTTTGTCGGACTTCACCATCTTGCTAAAAAAGAATGTAACCAAAGAAGAAGTAAATCAGGCTTTTATAGACGCCTCCAAAGACAAGCACTACAAAGGATACTTGGAAGTTTCCAATGAACCCTTAGTACTTACCGACATTGTCGGCAATCCGGCATCTTCCATTGTGGACTTGTCTTTAACCCAAGTGGTGGACGGTAATTTTATAAAAGTCATTGCTTGGTACGACAACGAGTTCGGCTATTCCAACCGGCTGGTAGAAGAGGTAATAATGGTAGGGGCTACAGAACTACAGAAATAATACACTACAGATGCCTACAGACACTCAAACAGGTAAAAAAGATTTTTTGTACGGTGACCTTACCTATAAAATTAATGGTATTATTATAGAGGTTCACAAAGAGCTGGGGGCTTATGCCAGGGAAAAACAATTTGGGGATTTGTTAGAGAAGAAGTTTAAAGAAAGACATATAGTATATGAGAGAGAAGTTAGGATTGGGGAATCGGGTAATATTGCAGATTTTATTATTGATGGTAAAATAGTTTTAGAATTAAAAGCTCAACCTTTTTTGATTGTTGAAAGTTATGACCAAGTAAAAAGGTATTTGATCCAAACAAACTTGCAGTTAGGATTATTAGTAAATTTTCGCGGACAGCGGGTACAAATAAAAAGAGTTTTAAACCCAAATAATTATTAAACGAATGAATCTGTAGGCATCTGTAGATTCGTATCGTCAGTAGTTCTGTAGATTTATGGCCATAAAATACCTATCCAAATCATCCATTAAAAACAAAACTGTGTTGCTTCGAGTGGATGTTAATGTGCCGATTAAAAACGGCAAGGTGGGGGATGAATTTAGAATTGACCAAATTTTGCCCACCATCCGCCATTTATTAAAAGCCGGCAACAAAGTCATAATTTGCGGGCATTTGGGTCGGCCAAAAGGTAAAGATATTTCCCTAAGTTTAAAACCCGCCGCGGAACTATTGGCGAATTTATTAAAATTTAAATTTGTCGAAACTGATCACAGGTTGCCGGATTACGGCATTTCACATTTAATTTTCTACACCGGGGATATTGTGGATGAAAAATGCCAAAAGCAAATTCAAAGCGTCCCGGCTAAAGACGTGGTAGTGTTGGAAAACTTGCGGTTTTACGAGGGTGAAGAAAAGAACGATCCGGTTTTTGCCAAAAAATTAAGCCAGTTAGCGGATGTGTATGTAAACGACGCCTTTGGGGTTGACCACAGAAATGCCGCCTCGGTTTCCGCCGTAACTAAATATTTACCCTCGTTTTGTGGTTTATTGGTGGAGCAGGAAATAAAAGGCCTGGACGCGGTATTAAAAAAACCCCAGCACCCATTTGTACTTATGATGGGCGGAATTAAAATTTCCGATAAGGTGGAAACTATTAAACACTTGGGAGAAAAGGCAGATAAAATTTTACTTTGCGGAGGAATTGCAAACCTTTTTTATCTTTCTAAGGGTTTTGAGATTGGTTTGTCTAAAGTGGAAAGCGCGGCGGTTGCCACAGCCAGACAGCTGGAACGGAATTTTAAAAGTAAAATAATTTTACCAATTGACGTGGTGGTGGCCAATGAAAATATGGACAAGTCTTCTATCCGCGTTTGCGCTCCTTATGAGGTGGGGAAAAAAGAAATAATTTTAGACGCCGGACCAAAAACCATATTAATTTTCGCTAAAGAGTTAAAGATTGCCAAGGCCATTGTTTGGAATGGGCCCTTGGGCAGGTTTGAACATAAACCGTTTGATATGGCTACAATGTCCCTAGCCCGAGTAATTGGCGGGGTGGCCAGCCGGAAAGCTTTTGCCGTAGTGGGCGGCGGGGAAACTGTTAACGCCGTAAGACTTGCGCACCAAGCCGAACACATAGACCATGTTTCCACCGGCGGGGGAGCCATGCTGGAATATCTAGCCGGAAAAGCCCTTCCCGGCATCGAAGCTTTAAAATAAGTTATTCAAATACTATCATACACAGTAGTATGATAGTATTTGTAGAAATATTATTTACATGGGTAAATACACAGCTAGTAAAAGAATGTCTCGGCAAGCTCAGGAGGAGTTGTTTATAAATTTTGCAAAAGCCTTGTCGAGTGTACGAAATTCTGTAGAAGCGGCTAATTTTATTCGTGACCTTCTTTCTGAAGCGGAGGTGGTAATGTTGGCTCGTCGGTTACAGGTTGCCATGCTTTTAATGAATGGCTACACGTATGAGGATATTGAAAAAGAAATGAAAGTTAGTAATACGACAATTGCTAAAGTTCAAACTTGGTTGAATTTATATGGGGATGGTTACAGAACTATTGTGGAGAGGACAAAAAATCAGGTTGTGGCAAAGAACAAGGAGCCGTTATCTTGGTCTAAAGTCAAAAAGAAATATCCCATGTATTTTTGGCCGGAGTTATTACTAAAAGAGGTTGTTAATTCAGCAAACAGACGGGAAAGGGAAAAATTGTTAAAAGTTGTAGGCGCGTTGAAAGAAAAAACGAAGTTGTCAAAAGAATTAATGAAAATTTTGTCATCTAACAAATCCTATCATACACAGTAGTATGATAGGATTTGTAGAGAATGATAAATAGCCGGCAAAAAACTCCCCGGTATTGAAGCGCTAAAATAATTAAAAATTAAATTACAAACAAAAAATGTTTTTTTATAGCATTTCAGCGGCCACTCTTTTAATTACAGGTCTTATTTTGGAATCGATTTACCACGAGCATTTATTTAAACATTTAAAAGCCCGTATAATGTGGGCATTAGTATTTTTGTTTATTGGTACTGTTTGGGATCAGTATGCAATTCCTAACCATCACTGGGATTTTACTGGGAAAGGAATTTTAGGTATTTACGTGGGTGTTATACCTTTTGAAGATTTTTATGGTTTTTAATTGTTCCTTATTTTTGTTGTATTGATGGGATGGGAATTAATAAATTACAATTATTTTCAAGCTTGGGTGTATCCCGGTTCTGGTATGATAGGGTTTAATATTTTAGGGTTGCCGATAGAGTTATATTTATTCTTTATTACTTCGCCATATTTTGCTTTGTTGGTTTACGAACTAATTCACCGTGAAGTTGATAAAGCTTAATTAAACAGCAAATACCGCCTTTATGGCGGTATTTTAAGTTATGCTATAATCATTAGGTAAATTAACATCAAATTATGAAGATCACAAAAATTCAAGCCATGGAGGTGTTAGATAGCAGGGGAAATCCGACTATTCAGACTACGGTTTGGGCTGGAGATGAGTGTGCCAAAGCCTCTGTGCCAAGCGGGGCATCCACCGGTGTGCATGAAGCTTTGGAATTGCGCGACAACGACTCAAAGCGGTATGGCGGTAAGGGCGTATTGAAGGCCTGCAAAAACGTAAATAAAAAGATTTTTAAAGTAGTAAAGGGGATAAGTGCGGATAGGCAGGAAGAAATAGACAACAAAATGTTAAGTTTGGACGGCACGGACAACAAGCGAAAATTGGGCGCCAATGCTATTTTGTCGGTATCTTTGGCAGTGGCCCGCTTGGCTGCAAAATTGCACCACAGCGAGCTTTTTTCTTATCTTGCTCAAACATACGGGTATACGCCAAAAACCTTGCCTACGCCCTTTTTTAATGTTATAAACGGCGGTGCGCATGCGGATTCCGGCTTAGACATTCAGGAGTTTTTTATTATTCCCTTAAAGGGGAGTTTTGCCACTAAATTACGCATGGGCGCGGAAGTTTTTCACCAGTTAAAAAGCCAGCTGGCTAAGCAAGGGTTAACCGTGGCCGTGGGGGATGAGGGCGGGTTTGCGCCAAAATTAATTGGCGGCAACGAAACCGCGCTCAAACAATTGACACAGGCTATAAAATCCGCCAAGTATATTTTGGGTAGAGATTTCGCCCTGGGTATGGACGCGGCGGCCAGTGAATTTTTTGACGCCAAAAAAGGCACTTATGAATTTAAGTCTTCCAAAATTTCCGCCTCGCCCTCCAATGTTTACCAGGTATACAAGAGATGGTTGAGTAAATATCCGCTGTTGGCCATTGAAGACGGCTGCGCGGAAGACGACTTCTTAGGCTGGAAATTTTTAACCCAAAATTTAGGCAACCAAACTTTGCTAATCGGCGATGATTTGTTTGTAACCAACCCGGTGCGCATTCAAATGGGGATTACGCAAAAAATCGCCAACGCCGTGTTAATTAAAGTAAACCAGATTGGTACGCTAACTGAAACTTTGGCGGCCATAAAATTAGCGCAGAAAAATAAATATAAAGTGGTAATTTCTCACCGTAGCGGCGAAACCTGCGACTCGTTTATTGCCGACTTGGCAGTTGCTGTTGGTGCTGACTACATTAAAACCGGCGCGCCGAGCCGAGGGGAAAGATTGGCAAAGTATAATAGACTACTTGAGATAGAAAATATAATTAGTAGCAAGTAGTATGTAGTATGTATTAAGTATTAAGGTTTTTGGCTTTGCTTTTTACGCATAATACTTAATACTGAATTCTTACTGCTGTCATTATGAAACACAAAATTTACAAAAAAGTAGTCCTGGTAATATTGGATGGTTTTGGAATTTTTCCGGCCGGTCGCGGGAATGCTATTTCAATGGCCGAAACGCCGACCTTAAATTATATTGTCAGTAATTTTCCCAGCTTAAGTTTGCAGGCTTCGGGTCCTTTGGTGGGTTTGCCGTGGGGGGAAATGGGCAACAGCGAAGTGGGGCATTTAAATATTGGCGCCGGGCGGATTGTCGGGCAGGATCTGCCTCGGATTACCGCGTCCATTCAGAACGGGGAATTTTTTAAAAACCCGACTTTACTGTCTGCGATTAACCACGCTAAAAAAAACCATTCCTCTCTTCACTTAATGGGTTTAATTAGTTCCGGCGGGGTGCATAGTTTTGACGAACATTTATATGCGCTATTGGGTATGGCCGCCGAACAAGGGCAAAAAAAAGTTTATATTCATATGTTTACCGACGGGCGCGATACCGACCCGAAAGTAGCGCTGGAATCCATAAAAAAATTAGATGAAAGAATTGCTCGGAGCGGGGTGGGTAAGGTGGCGACTATAGCGGGGCGGTTTTATGCCATGGATCGGGGCGGGCATTGGGCGCAGACTATGCTGTCTTATGATTCTATGGTTAATGGAAAAGGTCTGGTGGCGAGTAGTCCGGAAGATTGCGTACGCGATAGCTATATGGGGCAAATTTTTGATGAAATGATTAAACCAACAGTTATTGTAAATGAATCCGGCGAGCCGGTGGCAAAAATTTTCGACAATGACGCTGTTATTTATATTAATTTTCGTTCCGATCGCGCCCTGCAACTAACCCAAGTCTTTACCGCGCCGGAAAGCATTCCGGAAGAATTTCGCCGTCCGGCTTTGCAGAATTTGTATTTTGCCACCATGACCGAATATTCCCCAAACTTGCCAGTCCATGTGGCTTTTTCTTCCGTAAATTTAAAAAATAATTTGGCCGAAGTTTTGGCGGGGCATAAGTTTACCCAGTTTCATATCGCGGAAAGCGAAAAGTACGCTCACGTTACGGCTTTTTTTAACTGCGGCAAAACCGAAAAGTATCCCGGTGAAGAACGGGTAATAGTTACTAGTCCGGAGAACAGCAAGAACTATTCCGACCATCCGGAAATGTCCGCGGAAAAATTGACCGATATTTTAACCCAGAATATTTCCAGTACGGAAACTAATTTTTTTGTCGCCAATTTTGCCAACACCGACATGGTCGGACATACGGGGGATTTGCCGGCCGGAATCGCGGCCGTGGAATTTATTGACGGGTGTTTAAAGAAAATAATGGACGTGAGTTTGCTCACTGACGCGGTTTTTATAATTACTGCGGACCACGGTAACGTTGAACAGATGATCAACGCCCGGACCGGAGATATTAACAAAGACCATACCACTAACCCAGTACCTTTTTTAATTATTGCTAACGAATTTAAAACGCCGAAAGTGGACGATAGGGAATTTTGCGATCTTTCTTCCAGGGTTCCTGCCGGAGTGGTTTCCGACATTGCGCCGACTATTTTGGAATTGTTTGGCCTTGAGATACCGAAGGAAATGACCGGGGTGAATTTGTTGGAAATTGTGGATGAAGTACCGAGGAAGATTTAGGATTTAAGATATATGATGTAAGATATAAGCAGGGGACATTAGCGTCCGCTGTTATATTTTAAATGAAGGTGATAAGATTAAATCCGATCGAATTTTATATTTATACATTATGTCAAAAATTTGGAAAGTAAAAGCTAAAATTCCAATTGATTCCGCGGTGGGTGTGGATGAGTATCCGGAGCTGGTTAAGCAGTTGCTCTTTAACCGTGGGTTGGTAGATATTGAATCTGCCAAAGATTTTTTGCAGACCAGTTATGAAAAATTGCATAGTCCATTTTTGTTTCAGGATATGCAAAAAGCGGTTGACCGGATTTGGATGGCTTTAGAAAATAACGAAAAAATTTGCATCTACGGCGATTATGACGCGGACGCGGTGACGGCCAACGCGGTTTTGCGCCAGGCGTTTCGCTATTTAAATTATGACAAGGTGGAGAGTTATATTCCCGACAGGTTTACGGAAGGGTATGGCGTTAATTTGGAAGCTTTAGCAAAAATAAAGAGTGAAGGAGTAAAAGTAATTATTACCGTGGATTGCGGAACGAATTCTTGCGATGCCGCGGAATTTTGCGCGCGGGGGGAAATTGACTTGATTATTACCGACCACCATGAAATAATTGGGGAGTTGCCGAAAGCTTACGCGTTGATTAATCCAAAAAACCGCGCCGATACCTATCCGTTTAGCGAAATTGTCGGCGTGGGAGTGGCGTTTAAGTTGGCGTGTGGAATTTTGGCGGATGGTGCCCGTGTAGGGGCGAGCTTTAGCCGCCCGAAATCAGAAAGCGGGCGCCTAAAGGCGGCCCCTACAACACCAATTAAAGGCTATGAAAAATGGCTCCTGGACTTGGTAGCCATTGGCACCGTGGCGGACTGTCATGCGCTGCGCGGAGAAAATCGAATTTTTGTAAAGTTTGGACTTAAAGTTTTGTCAAAAACAAAATGGATGGGGCTAAAAGTGTTAATGTCCACCGCCGGAGTTAAGCCCCAAGAAAAAAGTTTAGATACGTACACTTTAGGATTTGTTATTGCCCCCAGAGTTAACGCAGCCGGGCGTTTGGAGCACGCCAATGTGGCTTTGGATTTGTTGTTGGAAGAAGATTTAAATATGGCCACGGAAAAGGCTTTAAAATTGGAAGAAATTAATAAGCGCCGCCAGCAATTAACCGCAACGGTAATTAGCGAGGCCAAAGAACAGGTGGCTAAAATTCAGAACCGAAAAATTTTACTGCTAATGGGCGACAACTGGCCCAAAGGTGTGGTGGGTTTGGTGGCCGGAAGGTTAGCCGAAGAATTTTACAAGCCGGTAATTGTATTAGAAAAGACGAATGGCTTTTGTACCGGCTCGGCTCGCACCGCGGGGGAGTTTGATATTTTAGAAGCAATAAAATACGCCTCAGCGTACACGGTAAAGTTTGGCGGCCACAAACAGGCAGCCGGGCTGACTATAAAAGCGGAAGAGTTTGAAAATTTTTACGGCAAACTGCTGGAGTATGCCGAATTAAACATCAGCGAAGAGTCAGCTCAAAAAATCTTGGAACTGGAAGCGGAACTAGACGCAAGTCAATTGTCAATTGTTACATGTCAATTGTTACAGCAGCTCGAGCCCTTTGGCGTGGGCAATCCCAAACCAAAGTTTTTAGTAAGCCAAGTAAACATTACCTCTTCCCGGACTGTGGGGGCGGAAGGCAAACACACGCAATATCAGCTGAAAAAAGAAGATAGAGTTATTGCCGGAATTGCCTTTAATTCCGCGGTGCTTGAAAAAAACTTTAAAGTCGGTGATACTATAGATATCGCCTGTGAGCTAATTGAAGACGGCTGGAATGGGAGGATGGAAGTTAAGCTAAGGGTGATAGATATGAGAGTCCATCCTAATGTTTTAACATCCTAACATTATTAATTATGAGATTAATTATCAACACCGACGGGGGAGCGCGCGGGAATCCGGGGCCGGCAGGAGCGGGCGTGGTTATTTATGATGAGCAAAACAGAATTATCGGCCGGCATAAAAAGTATGTTGGCGAGCAGACCAACAATTATGCCGAGTATCAGGCGTTAATTTTGGCTTTAATCGAGGCGGCAAAATTAGGCGCGGAAAGTTTAAAGGTGAATATGGACAGCGAGTTGATTGTCCGGCAAATGCAGGGGCGCTATAAAATTAAAGAGCCAACCCTTAAAGTCTTGGCCCAAGAAGTTTTTAAGTTAATGCAAAAATTTAAAAACGTGGAATTTAACCACGTTTTTCGCGAGAGTAATAAAGAAGCGGACAAACTAGTCAACCAAGCTATAGACGCGGCTTTAGACAAGTAATTATCTAATAATCATACTTTTTAATATTCCGCCATCCAGCAGAATAATATTTTTTGCCGCCCTGTCAACAAAAAACTTTTCTGCTGTACCGTTATAAAGCAGGTGCTGGTTTTGTTTGTCGCGGGTGTCGAGTTCTATGGAATTTATTTTACCACTGGAAATATAGAATGCTTGGCCAATGCTGTTTCGAACAATTAGACTGTTTAAATTTTCCGTGGTGCGAGTAACATAGTTAAAATTGTGAGCCAGCGGGTCAAAAAAATCGGCTTGCCCCAAATGGATTAAGGCCAAAGCGGAATCGGTTTTTTGGAAATTGGAAAAGCTAATGTCTTCGACCATTTTTTCCATGGTCGAATTGGCTAGGTAAAGAGTTTTATCGGCCAGCAAAAATATTTGTTTTTCATAAGTAATAAACAGTTTGCCAACCGAAAAATCAGGCAAATTATTGAGTAGTACTTGGCTGGAAGAAAATGGCGCTTGGCTGGTATAGAGAGCCGGCTTTTGACTTGAAGTGTTTTGCACAAAGTAGAGCAGGTTGTCTTGGAAATAAAAAGCTTTCACATCCGAAAATAGTTGGTTTTTGATTTTTTTATTTGGGTCAACGCTAAATAGTGTACCGCTGCTTAGGGCATAGATGTCGTTGCCGTTAAAACCAAACTCTGCGCCATTTTCAAACATGGCGCTGAGATCCAAAAATTTTTCTGTTGGTTTGTTAAACAGAGTCAGTTTTGTCCCTGAAGCACTTAAAATAATATTGTTTAAATCAGCATCGGCAGTAACAATTTTATTTAATTCAAAAGGCAAAGGAAAAGTTTTGGCAGTGGTCGGGTTTGCCATTGGAATAATATTTAAGTTGCTTTTCGAAAGGTAAACAAGGTTGTCTGATTCCCCATAAGCATCAATCACATTATCGGCTAATTTTTGAGCCAGCGGATTTTTGAGCAGTAAATAAATTTTATTATAAGCTGGGCTGCCCCAAGCCACTTGGCCAGATTCCACACTTAGGCGTTTGCTCCAAGTAAAGTAGCCATCTTTTTTTACCGTCACATCGTATTCTCCAGGGAGAATAAATTTTATGTCCCCGGAAGATTCCCTTTTTAGTTTATTGTTTAAATAAATGTTGGCGTCTTTGGGTTCCAAACGCATGGCTAAAATGCCAGTAGTAACAAAGGCTTTTTTGCTAAAGTCATAAGTAATACCGCGAACATATAAAACAATGGTCGGCGCCAAAATCAGAAATACAACAAACCCTAATAGCAACAGCAAATACCTGTATTTTTTAGTCATAAGTAGCTTCATTTTACCGTAAATAGTGGGCTTTTACAATAGATTGCCGGTTTGGTATAATAATCTATCGGTTGGTAGCAGGTAGTATGTAGCAAGTATCAAGCTTACTACTTACTACTTACTACTTACTACTTACTACTAGTCATATGTTTGAAACGAAAATTGGGATAGATTTAGGCACGGCCAATACTTTGGTTTATGTCCCTAAACGGGGGATTATTATCAATGAGCCAACAGTGGTAGCGATTTCTTTGGAAGACAACCGCGTGTTAGCAGTGGGTCAGGAAGCCAAGGAAATGCTGGGACGAACGCCGGAAAATATAGTTGCCAGCCGGCCGATGAAAGACGGCGTAATCGCGGACTACCGGGTTACAGAAGCCATGCTGAGGTATTTTATTAACAAAGCTTTGGGTAATGTTCGGTTTTTTCGCCCCGAGTTGATGATCTCCGTTCCCGGCGGGATAACCTCCACCGAACGCCGCGCGGTAATAGACGCGGCCTTGGCCGCCGGCGCTAAATCGGCTTACGTTATTAAAGAGACTGTCGCCGCGGCCATTGGCGCCGGTATTCCAATCGCGGAAGCCAGGGGAAATTTGGTTATCGATGTTGGCGGCGGGACTACCGACGTAGCGGTGTTGTCTTTGGGCGGGATAGTAAATTCTACTTCTGTCCGGGTGGCTGGCAACCGGCTGGATCAATCGATTATCGACTTTGTGCGTAAAAAACATGGATTGGCCATTGGCGACCGCACGGCGGAAGAAATTAAAATTACCATCGGCAGCGCATTGGCTTTGCCGGAAGAAGAATTAATGGAAATTAAAGGCCGGGATATGATTTCCGGTTTGCCGAAAACGATAACCGTCTCTACTAATGAAGTGGTGCAGGCTATTTCCGATGACTTGTTGGAAATTGCCAAAGCGGTAAAAACTGTCCTGCAAGAAACCCCGCCGGAATTAGCCAGTGATATTATAGACAAGGGGATGGTGATGACCGGCGGCACCGCACTTTTGCGTAATTTAGACCACTATATTGCCAATGCCGTGGGTGTGCCGTGTTTTGTGGCCGAAGAAACTTTGCTGTGCGTGGCCAAAGGCACCGGAGTGGCTTTAGATAACTTGGATAGCTATAAAAAGAGCATCTTAAGCACTAAATAAAAGAACACGGATTTACAGATAGTTTGCGGATCTACCGATGTCAACGGATTCTAAACATTAGTATCAGTAGAAATCGGTATATCCGCGTTGAATCCGTAGATCAGGGTTAACTCTCCCTCCATTATGTTGCGTAAAAATAAAAACTGGCCTATAATAAATATAAGAGGTGATAGTGGGTAATTCTGTATTTACCTTTATTTAAAAGGGTAAACGGTATCCGCTCTTGTCGTCATTGCGAGGAGGCTTTAAGGGCGAAGCAATCTCTAAATTTGTTAAGATTGCCGCGCTTCTCATCTGATTCGAAGCTCGCAATGACAGCCTACCCACTATGAGTTTTAAATCATCAAAACTAACAAGAAATAAAATTGGTTTACCCCGTTAAACAGACTATTATTTTGGGGTTAAAACATTTGCATTCAGTACTATTTTAAATTCATATTAAAATTAAAATAAAATTTATGTTTAATGGGGCCAAAAAGTCTTTGTATATTTTTTTAACTTCCCTTTTGGGAGTTCTGCTTTTTTTAATTTTGCACCGGTTGGTAATCTTCTTTTATTTTTATTTGGTTGCCGGCGGGTATATAACTGCCGGTATGAGCTACTTGCAGTTTTTGGTTTTGGATTATTTTACCTTAGCGATAGTGTTATTACTTGGCGCGTGGTACGGAATTTGGCTGGGGATGTATTGGTTTGAGAAAGTCTACGTGGAAAAGAGCCACGGCGGGCTTATGCGCCATGTGTCCAATAAATATTTTTGCCGCCCGCCAAAAAATTTGGAAAGTAGAATTTCCGCGGTCAAGCAAAAAATAGAAAACGACTTGTGGCAGTTGGAAGACTTAACTGACGCGGGCTTAAAAGCCACGGCTAACCCCCCGCCGATTAAACGAAGGCTTGTCAGAAAAACCGCGCCCAAAAAGCTGAAAACCGTTAAATAGACTTGTTGCATTTTAATTTTTATCCAAAAAGCGCTATTTTGCCAAAACCTAGTTAAAAATTTATCCGCTTAACTACGGTTAAACATCAAAATTTTTAACGTCGGTTTTGTCTAAAACATCCCATTTTGTCTAGTAAAATTAAAATGCAACAGGTCTAGTAGAATTTTATGACAATAAAAAATCTATTTTTATACTCCTTTTTGCAATGGGTATTTTTTAGTCTGCTTAAACTTTGGTTTTTTAATTATGAAATCCTGTCCAATTCCGGCTGGCAGAATATTTTGTATTGGCTTCTGGCCGCTGTTATTGCCGCGGCCATGGTTAGGCGTTTTGGGGTAATAAATTTTTTAGAAGCCATATTTTTAATTATTGTTTGGACATTGGGTGACTTACTGCTTGATTTGATGTTATTGAGCATCTATACCGGTTTAGGAATTTTTTCCAAAATGGAATATTGGGTTGGATTTTTTATTTTTGCTTTGGCGGTGTTATTTTTCCACAAAAAACGCCATATCCATGTGCGGAAATTGCTTCAGCATAGTCACCATTAGCATTAAGAATATAACATTTAGCATATAATAGACTTGTTGCTTAATAATTTTTCGCCCAAAATATGCTCTTTCGCCAAAAC
>CAYIHW010000005.1:0-25018 GCA_964363335.1 uncultured Candidatus Saccharibacteria bacterium | reverse complement strand
TTTGGCAAAATAGCACTTTTTGGATAAAAATTAAAACGCAACAGGTCTATTGCTTCGGATGCTACTGCCAATGACAACGTAAGCAGAGCTACGGGGTATTGAACCCTAAGAGGACAATAAAAGCCCGACCAAGACATTCCCTGCTACTGTCTTTTTTGTCTCATGGGTCTGTTGCCGAATGTGCTTTTAAGACGAAATTTCAGAATTTCGAGGCAGTCGGACAAAATAAATTTTGATGTTTAACTGGAAGTTAAGCGGATAAATTTTTTTGACCGAATGGCCGAAATTCTGAAATTGCAGTCAAAATGGCATTCGGCAACAGACCCCTCATGGCTTAATTTTCTGACTCTGCTGAAAATCGATAGAAACAAACAAAAAAAATCATCTTCCTTGCCAGGTAAAAATATAGTAAATGGTTTTTAAAATTATTTCCGAATCAAATAAAATACTGCGGTGCTTAATATAATACAAGTCGTACTGAAGTTTAACTTTAGTCTCTTCCAGACTGGCGGCGTAAATATTATTAATTTGCGCCCAACCAGTGAGCCCGGGCTTGACCAAATGCCTTTCATCGTAAAAAGGAATTTGCCGTTTTAATTCTTCCACAATATTTGGCTGTTCCGGGCGTGGGCCAACCAAACTCATATGGCCAAAAAGAAGATTAATAAATTGCGGCAGTTCATCAATTCGACTCTTGCGCAAAAATTTACCAAGTCCGGTAATTCGCGGGTCATTTACCGAAGTCCAAGTATTGCCGGGGCCAAAACTATTCATGGTTCGATATTTATAAACCTTAAAAACTTTACCTTTTTTCCCCACCCGCTCCTGCACAAACATAACGGGCCCCTTGCTTGAGAGCTTAATTAAAATCGCGCAAAAAGGAAAACTCACAATAAATACTAAAATGCCAATTAAACCTAAAATAATATCCACAGCCCTTTTTAATAAATTATAAAAACGTTTTTCCTGATAATTAATATTTTCCAAAAACCAAATTTCATTTAATTGCGACAAGTAGACCCGCCTGAGCAATTGCTCATAAAAATCTTTATGATTATAAAAATTCACACCCAGGGTGCGCAAGCGGTACATTTTTTCCGCCACGGCCGGGTTAGCCTGTAAATTGTCGGGTAAAATAATACCGGAATTATTATCAATTTTTGTATTATCCAAAGTTTGCTCGTTTAAATGCCCCAAAACTTTGTAGCCCAAATAATGCATGTCTAAAATTGCCGCTTCCAGTTCTTTTAATTCGTTGTTGAAAGAAAACAAATAAATCCCCTCCACCAGCCGGCTCTTAATAAAATATTTTACCAACAAGTGCCAACCCAAAATTAAAACAAAGGCACTTGCGGCGTTAATCAACAAAAATCTTCTTGGGGTTAAAATCAGGTTGGGCTGAAAGTAAAAATAAAAAATCGCCACCAGCACGTTCACGGCCATGGCGGAAACCAAATTAAAAATTAGGTTGGAATAACGGCGAAAAGCCTGTACTTCAAATAGGCCGTGAATGAAAAATACCACAAGCCACAAAAGGTAAATAACCGCGAAAGCCTCGTAATGAGCTTTCATTTGCTCGGCTGATAAAAGAGAGCCATAACGCAAATAAACGGCCACCATCAGGCTGATTACTAGCAAAAAGGCATCAGGTACAACCATGGCCCATAACCCGATATTTTTTCTGTTATTTGTCATAAAAATAGTCTTAACCTTAACAGTATTACGGCTAAATAATATAGCGGATAAGAACCCTTGTCCCGTTTAATCAGACGCAACTGTTTTCTTAAAAAAGCCTTATTCTTAACTTTATTATAGTTGGGAACCCGGTACGCCGTAAAGACCTGCGGAAAATTGTACATTTGCCCCAATTTCCCCAACCTCAGCCATAAATCATAATCTTCCGCGAAATCATCGGCATCACTCGCCCCGTTAGAGATTTTAGACGTTTTAAAACTTCCATTATTTTCTTGTAAACTGTTTGTTAAATTACCCGGCAATGCGCTCATGTCATCTCTAACGGGGTAAATAAACCCGCCGGCTCTAACAGCCGCTACCCTGCTAAACATTACCGTGGATGTAAAAAAATTATTTCTAACTAGCATCGTCCTCCGTATTTCCGCATCTGTCTTCGGCCTTAAATGCATCCTTGTATCCTTGTATCCTTGACTACTTACATTTACCCTTCCTCCTCCAACCAACACACATCCTTTATGTTCATCCAGATATTTAACCTGCGTAGCTAGTTTATCTTTGTCTACCCACTCGTCGTCGTCATCCAGTATTGCAATATACTCCCCGCTAGAAGCCACAAGCGCTTCTTGACGACTTTTGGTTATGCCAACGGACTTCTGATGCGCTATTACCTGTATCCTTGCATCCTTGTATCCTTGTAATACTTGGCCCGTTTCATCCGTACTTCCGTCGTTAACCACTATTACTTCAAAGTCCGTAAAACTTTGTCCAGCAATGCTAAGTAGCGCTTGTTTTAACAGCAAGGCTCGATTTTTAGTAAGAATGTTTATGGAAACTTTCATAATGGCTTAGTAAAGACAAAACAGCCGCAGGCGTACCATGCATTTTCGTAATCTACCGGTTTGGCATTTTCAATAAAATGCCCGGCATCGTTAACCGCGGAAAAACTTTCCAGTTTCAAGCCGGCAAAATAATTTAAAATTACCGAAGGTGCGTGTACCCGATGCGCATTAAAGTAAATTGCGGTTTTCCCTACAGGCAAAGCAAAATACAATTTTCCTCCCGGGGCTAAAACGCGAACCAGCTCCTGGCAGGCCTTCTTGGTGCCCATTGGATCCAGTGGGTCGCCATAGCGACCCAAGCCAATATGCTCGGCTACATGCAGACAAGATAAGGAATTTACAGAATTGCCCGCAAACGGCATAGCCAGAATACTTCCTTCTATACATTCAAAGTTGTCAAAGTCTAGTTTGACCGGACGGATGTCGACAAACTTAACTTTGGTTGCAACACTGGCCATAGACAAAAACCGGATGGACGAACCAACATCCACATGCTCTTGAGGCTTATTTAATAACAACTTTTTAAACGCCCACCTGTCCATATTTACATAATGCTTGTCGTAGGTATGGGAAATAGGATCCTTATCAAATATCTGGGGGAGCAAATACAGCTTATCATTAATGTTATTCTTTTTAAGCATCAACTTATAACGAAAAGTGTCTCTTATAAACCAGCCTAAACCAGTGACAAAAGCCCTAAAAATTCTATAAATTTTTATGATAATTTTTTTAAACATTTAAGTTAGGATAAATTTGAATTATGTCTTTTTCGACCTTGATATCTAATTTTATATTCGCGTTAGACAGATAAGCTTTCAATTCTTCCAGGGTCGGGTAACCATTTTGGCCCACAAATAAGCGAGCGTCATCAATTAAAATTACAAAGGGCTGTTTCATCTGCTGTAAAATTGTTTTTACTTCAGCCATAACCGGCGTGTCCTGCTCAGCCCTGGCTGTTTCTCCTCCAGAATAATGGCCATCTAACCAAAAAATTGCAGATTGATTCAGGGTTGGAATTAAATTAGCAAAAACTTTGCCGCTATCCCCTTCTAAAATTACTATATGAGAATAATTTTGAAACCGTTTTACCGCTCTTATAAAAAGATCCTGCGCGAGTTCAATCGAATAAATTTTTTCAAACCGGCTGCACATGGCGTAAACCATATCGCCCAGATAGGTGCCGGACTCCACTAAAACCGGCATGTTGTAACGTTTAGTAAATTGACGGATGATTATTTGCTTGTATAAATGTGGTGCGCCGCCTTTTTGACCTGATAACTTCCATAAAATAAATTCGTAGCGTTGACGGAGAGCAACTAACATAGGCTGGGTTTTTAAAAAACTTTTTAGATTCATAAGGAATTTAAAATTGTTAAATATTTTTGAGCGGTAATTTCCGGAGTAAAATTCTCCAGATGATAACGACGAGGGGCAAACAAGGTTAATTGATTTAGAAATTTTTCCAAAATTTTAGGAAAATCACTCCCGGAAGAAAATAACATGCCGCAGTCTTCAGTTAAATATGGGGCGGGGCTACTATTATTCCATTCGTAACTCCCAGATTTCATATGGCCCCCACCCCAAACCAATGTTGGCACGTTCATCATCCAAGCCTCATGCAAGGCTAACCCCTGGCTTTCTGAAGCTGACATGAATATCGCCCAATTTACCTCTTTAAGCGCTTGAAAATATTCACTTTGGGAAAAATTGCCATATTGTAACTCTATTGAGGAAATATTTCTTGCTTTTAAATATGTTTTTATCCTCTGTAAAAGCTGGGGTTGATTGTCCTTTTTATAAATTAAACATTTATTCGCCAAAATTTTGCGACTCTCCGGTAGCGGTAGTGTTTTTACCCCGGCAGCCCAAACTTTGATTCGCGGTTCAGCATTTTGATTAAAAGACAGACAAAAATTCTTAGTCCACTGCGAAGGAACCAAAAAAATGTCCACTTCCGGATGGAAAATAATCCCCTTAGCCTCTTTAGGCATGGCGATGTTCGGCCCTGCTAAAATTTTGTGAACCTTGCCTTGTTTTTTTTGCTCAATTGCCCATTGTAAAGCATCAATCCCGCTGACCACCCCTATTGCACTCCCGGAAAAACCGCTGCGTATATTAATTTTTAGCCGTTGTCCCAGTTGTCGCAGGCCGTATCCCAAATTACCAAAAACTGCTTGCGGCCCGCCAATATTTTTACCCGCAATCTTTTTTGCTATAATTTTCAGCCGATGGCGGAAAAATAAACTTTCATTATATAAAAAAACTGTTTCCATATTTTTGGCAACGGCCAGAGTTCATTAAAAATCAGCCTTTAAACTTTAATGCTCAATCTTGCTAAGTAATCTTTGCTTTTCCTTGTTAAATTCCTGCTCCATTGAAGCAATAGTTAAATTGTTATCTATTTCATACATCCTCATGGCCACCATTAACCGGAAAAACGAGTACATAAAAGCGGAAAGCAACCCACGAACTCCAGCTTTATACCCTTTTCGGTAAAACAACCAGAAATAGTAAATCATGCTGCCAAACATATAAAACAGAGAAAATTTCTTACCCTCTGTTCTTTTAATCTCCGCCTCTGTTAAAGCATACACTATATGAGCCTTCATGTATTTTTCCATGTTATATAAACTGAAGTGTCGAATGGAATACTCATCTTTGGAAGGTAAAAAATATTCTTCTTCTTTTGATCCTGTAAATTTACCCATTCTGTGAAGCGGATTATTTGTAAAATCCACGAACTCCTTGCGAAAAAAATTGGAATAATTTCCGCTGATCATAGGGTGGCGAGCGTCCCCCCAAAGATAAGTTAGAACCGGGATATAAACATATTTTATTCTGTCCTGTTCGGCCAATTCCTGCATTTTTAACAGCAAAGCTTTGGGTAAAATATAATCAGCATACCCCCAGAATATCCAGGAAGTGGGTACTAGCTTTTTAATAAAATTAAACATATCTTCCGATTCTATTAGAGGCCATGTAGTTGCCGGGCGAATAATAAAAATTCCACCCAGCTCTTCTACAATTTTTTTGGTATTGTCAGTACTACCTCCATCCAAAACATAAACCGGTCCAAAAAAAATTAAATTCCGGACGACATTGCCAATCCTGGCTTCCTCGTTGTAAGTAAAAATTACAAAAGAAATTTTTGGTTCCTTAATCATATATTTTAACTTTTTAAAATTGCCCTAATATTTTTTTTAACCAGTCTCGCGAACCCTGGCTGCGCAATATATTTTTTCTTATAAAAATTTTAATATAGGATTCCACAATATCTTTAAAGTATACCAGTTTAAGGCCAAATTTGGAGTAAGGCAAATTATAAAAATCCAAAATCCAATTTAAAATACTATAGGTCGCGGCGGTGCGCTTATTGACGGTTTCAAATCCCGGAAAAACATCCCATCTAATGTTATCCGCGCGAACCTTTACTAAAACCTTAGCCAGTAGCGCAAAATTTTGTTCTTTCATCGCCGTGAGCAGAACAAACAAATGCACCGCGTTGGTGCCTTGATATTTTTCCTTATCGGGCATAGCCTGCCAGAGACTGCGCTGAAATATTTGAACCGAAAGGCCGCAAAATAACCCCACTAAATTCTTACCAACCTTCGCCGTTTTTAAGTATTCTCTGGGATTTTTAAAATACTGGTCGGATTTTAAGTCCAAATTAGGATGGTTTAAAGCCGGAGCCTCTAAAGAATTGTTATATCCCCAGCAATTTACAACACAATATTTAAATTCCCCCTGCTCTAGCTCTTTTAATATATAATTTAAGGCGTCTGGAAACAATGCATCATCGTCACCCAAGAGCCAAACAAACCCAGCTTGAGTCTTACTAACCGATAACAAAATGTTCCGGTCAACACCCAAATTTTCTTCATTCCTGTAATAATGAATATTTGGGTTGGTTAATACAAATTCCCGAACCACGCTTTCTGTTTCATCCGTACTGGCGTTATCTGAAATAATTATCTCTACCCGCTCCCTTACGCCATCATTCTGAAATTGTACCACAATACTATCAAGACACTGTTTCAAACACGAGGCTCTGTTAAAAGTTGGTATACAAATACCTAAAAGGGGTTTATTTATTGTCATGCTTGCTCCAATCTAATTTTTTCTACTAATTCCTGAACACGCACTGCATCTTTAAATGACGGCGTAGCCTGCCTATTACTAATGCAACAATCCACAAACCTAGAAGCTATTTTTTTAACATATTTTACACGCTCATCTTCATTTTTTTTACTACGGGTTTCTGGATGTTTAATAGCTAATTGTCTTACTTGGCCGCTGGTAAAAATTTTAACAAAAAAGTTGCCGACATGACTACCAGTATTTTCTAAAAGTATTGTGGCATGTTCGCACGTAAAAACCAATTGGTGCTGGGTGGAAACTCTGCTGTTCGAGCATAAGTGGGCCTGTCCAGTAACTCCGTGTTTAAACTTTAACAATAAATCCACTGCCACCTCGCCTCCATTTTTGCTTTCTTTGGAATAGGCAAGCTGGCTTTTTGCCGATAAAATTTCCCCGGCAAAATATTCCAAATAGTATAAAGAGTGGGAGAAATAAAAAGAAAGCGCACCCCCACCTTGTTTTGGGTTAGTCTTCCAAGATGAAATTTTATTCTTGATATCATAACTTAAAAAGTCCCAAGCAACTGAGATATTTTGAAGTTGGCCAAATCTTTTTTCCTCTAAAATCTTTTTAACCGCTTGCCACTCTTCAATTTCCGGAAAAATGAAATCAACCGCCGTAACAATTTTATTTTTACCGGCCAATTCTAAAAGATGCTTTGCCTGTTTTAAATTTATTGCCAAAGGTTTTTCTGCAAAAATATGCAAACTTTTGCTCGCTGCAAATTTGGCAATTTTGTATTGAATATTTGGAGGCACGGCCAGAGTGATCGCGTCCAGGTCTTCGTTATTTAACATTTCTTGCCAATCGGTATAAATATTTTTCAAGCCGATGCTGTTGCAATAGCTAACTAAACGAGAGGTTTTGTCCCCGCAAATGCAAACAACCCGGCAATTTTGTATCTGCGAAAAAGCCGGCAGATGTCCGTACAAACCAAACCCAGAACCAATTATTCCTATTCTAAGCATATCCTAAACTTCAGAATTTCTTACTAAAGTAAAATCCGGCAATGGAATTACGAAATCGGATTTCAAACCGCGCGCCTTTAACTGCTGCATAATCGGCTTAGCATAATGCCACGCCAAAATCACCACAAAATCCGGCTGTTCTTCTATTAAACGCTGATTATTTACGACCGGCAAATGTTTCCCCGGTAAATACATCCCGAGCTTTAAGGAAGCCGGCTGTTCGGCTAAATATGGTAAAAAGTCCTGATCAATTCCATAATAATTTAACAGCGTGGAAGACCTACCCGGGCAGGAATTCCCCACAATTGTCTTCCCCTCTTTTTTGGTCTGAATGATAAAATCCATAAATTCTAACCTGGCCTTTTTCACCCTGTCCGCGAAATTTTTATAGGTTTCCAGTTTGCCTAAACCCGCTTCTTTTTCCAGTTGTAATAACTTTGAAACGGAGTCGCTTACTTTTTTCCCTTTGCCTTTTGTAACATGAAGTCGGATATTGCCACCATACCTATCCCCTCTTTGCACATCGGTTACGGTGAAGTCATACTGGTTAAATAAAGCCAACAAGGACTTTAAAGTATAAGTCCGTAAATGCTCGTGGTATATAGTGTCAAACTGGCCGCCTAAAATAACATCCAGTAAATAGTGAGTTTCTGTCACAAATACACCATCATCTTTAAGCAAAATATAAGCGCCCATAATAAATTCGCCCAAAGTTTGCATATGGGCAAAAGTATTAGTCGTCACAATAACCGAGGCTTGTCCGTGTTTTTCTTTTACTGCCTCGGCGGTTTTTATATCAAAAAAAGCCTGTACAGTCTCAATGCCATTTGCATTGGCAATTTTTGCTATGTTAGTCGGTTCTACCCCCACAGTCTTAATCCCTGTACCCTTAAAGCCGCTAAGTAAGGTCCCATCATTGGAACCAACGTCAATTACCAAATCGCCGGATTTTAAACTATATTTCTCAATTAATGACTGGCTAATCTTAACCTGATATTCCACCAGCTCTTTGGTTACACCACTTTTATATGGATAATCGGGATGATAAACCTCACTGCCATTCACGCAATAATCAATTTGTGCGCCGGTACAATTTTCACACCATACCATGCGGAGAGGGTAAGTTTTCTCGGGCTGGTTAAGCATCTCCTTTGTCAGCAAGGTATCACATAACGGCTGATGCCCTAAATCTAATATTGTATGAAGCTTTTCTGAATTGCATATTTGACAGGTCGTAATATGCCCAGTTTTAACGAAATGATATGAAGGGTAGGATAAGTTCATTAAAAATGTCTTTTAATTCTGAATTTACTAATAAATTATACCTAAAATAAGGCATTTGGACAAATAAAAATATACCTTGAATAAGGAGGTACGTTATTGCTGAAGATTAACACGATTTGCTAAATATCTATTAAAAAACTCTAGGCCCCAATTCCTTTATACAGAATCCCGGCCTTACTAAAAGCAGCCTTATCATAAATCCTGCGGCCATCAATTACTACCGGCTTTTTCATATACTGCTTAAAAATTGCAGGTTTTAAATCTTTATACTGCTTCCAAGCTGTTACAACAATTACCCCATCTGCATTTTTTAAAGCTTCTGCAATGGTTTTAGAAAAGTGAATTGGCAATACTTTGAGCTCTTCGGGAATTTTGTGTTTAAATACTTCCGGGTCATGTGCAGAAATTTTGGCACCTTCCCCCAGCAGACTTTCAATAATTGGGAAAGCCGGCGATTCCCTAATATCATCTGTGTCCGGTTTAAAAGCAATGCCCAAAACCGCAATTTTTTTATTTTTTAAGTTGTTTCCCAATGCGCTTTTTAAATGCCAAACTACCCGGTGAGGCTGAGTGCTGTTTATATCTATGACGCTGTTGACCAGCTGAACATTGAGCCCGATCTCTTTAGCGTAACTGGCCAGCGCCTTGGTGTCTTTAGGAAAACAACTGCCTCCGTAGCCGCAGCCGGAAAAAATATAACTTAAAATTCCGGGCCTAACCCGCTCGCCGGCGTGATAAGGACTTAATCGCTTGTCTAAGTGTACGCCTTTCCAAACATCCACAACATCTATTCCACCCGCTGTTTCGGCAATTCTGGCGATCTCATTTGAAAAACTTATTAAAGTCGCCAGCAGGGCATTAGATGCGTATTTGGTCAATTCTGCGGTACGCAGACCGGTAAAAATTTTTGGACAGTCTACATTGGCGTAAATTTTAGCAAAAGCTTTTCCGCTTTTCTCGTCAATCTGGCCAATTACTACCCGATCCGGATGCAAGGCATCTTCCAATGCCGTGCCTTCGCGCAAAAATTCCGGATTCATGCACAAACCAAAAACACCGGCTTTTTTTCCGGAAAATTTCTCCAAAATCGGCTTAATCACTGTTCCTGTGGTTCCCGGAACAACAGTGGACTTTACTACCACAACATGATACTTTTTACTTTTCTTTAACGCTTTACCAACCTGCTCAGAAACTTTTTTTATTGCGGTTAGGTCAATTTTATTATTTATGGTCGGCGTACCCACCGCGATATAAACAACTTCGGATTTTAACACACTACCTTCCAAATCTTCGGTTACAATAAAGCGTTTTTGCCTAATTACTTTTTTTAAAAGCTCGCCCACTCCTTTTTCGTAAAAAGGCGACTGTCCCCTGTTAACCATAGCCAGTTTATTTTTATCATTATCTACACAAATCACATCGTGCCCCATGGCCGACAGCGATACCCCGGTAACCAAACCAACATAACCAGACCCGATAATTACAATCTTCATAATAAATTCTCCTTGTACCATAACAGACTATTTGAGAGCCCTTGCTCTAATGTAATTCGCGGGTTATACCCCAAGTCTTTCCTGGCTTTAGCTATTGTGGGGCGCCTTCGGTTTGGGGCGTCTGTTAAATAGTGTTTGTCTTTACTGGTCTTTAAAATAATTTTTCCTTTATAGCCAATTTCTTTTATCGCGATATCTTTTATTTTTTTGGCCAAATTTAGCATGGATATTTCCGGTTCCTCTGTTCCAATATTATAACTTTCGCCATTCTTCCCTTTAACCAAAATTTTTATATACCCCACAATAGCATCGGTTATATAACAAAACGTACGGGTCGGCGAACCGGTGGAAAGCATATTTATATCGCGATCATGCAAAATATCGTTAGCAAAATCCGGAATGACCCGGCCGTCAGTTATTTTCAGCCCCGGTCCGTAATTATTAAACGGTCTCGCTATTTTTATAGGTAACTTATGGACTTGCGAAAAATTAACGCACAGCGTTTCTCCAAATCTTTTTGACTCATCATAGCAAGCCCGAGGCCCGGTGCAGGAAACATTTCCCCGGTAATTTTCTGGCGTCGGCACATGCTCCGGCGTCGGGTCACCATAAATCTCACTGGAAGAAAAAAATAACAAACCTCTCACCTTTTTCGGAGTTTTCTGTTTTTTAACCGCAAAATTTAAAATATTATACAACCCTAAAACATTTGCGTTTATGGTTTCTATCGGATACTGGCGATAAAAAATAGGCGAGGCGATGGATGCCGCGTGTATAATGTAGTCTATTTTTTGGCTGACCGCGGGTTTAAATTTCGTAATATCTTTTTTGATGGGCACAATATCGCTTCTGCCGCGCAAATGCTTGGGGATTCCGTTCAAAAAAATATCCAGTGCGTGAACTTTAATTTTTTTAGCGGGGTGTGCGTCGTTCCAAGCCAAAAACACTTTCAAAAAATAATACCCCAAAAAACCATCGGCACCCGTAAATAGCACCGAATGACCGCTTAACTTATTCAGCTCTTCTCTGGCTTTGGTCTGGATGTAACTTAAGTCTGCCGACTCAATATCACTTTTACTCATATTGTTCATGTTGTTTATATTACTCCTTCCAAGCTTTCCAAAATGGATCTTTTTGCCACAAAATATTCATTTCCTCCACATCCTTATAAGTATCCATAGATTTCCACTGGCCAGTATGCTCATATACAGACAACTTACCTTGTTCGGCTAACGGCACAAAAGCCTCTTCAATCATCCCATTTTCCGGAATATAGTCGAAAATCTGTTTTGTAAAAATCATAAATCCGCCGTTAATAAAATCGTGGATATAGCTTTGGCGGGACATATGAATCTGCTGGGCAGTCATGTCCTGATCAATCACCCCAAACTGCCGGAAACGCTCCACCCTCTTACTTTGCTCATTAATCGACAAAACACCGAAACGCGTCATGGGATGAACGCCGCTAATTGTGCCAACTGTTTGCTGCTTTTTATGGAACTTAGAAAGCTGGCTAATATCAATGTCGGCCAACCCGTCACCATAGGTAACCATAAAATCTTCACCATCTACATATTTTTTTATTTTTCTCACTCTTTCACCTGTGAGCGTCTTTAACCCTGTTTCGGCAAAAATAATATTGAAATCATCGTGTTCGTGGTTATGATAAATGATTTCGTTTGTTTTGGTGTCAAGCGTAAAGTCATTCAAATACTTTCGCTGATTTAAAAAATAGTCTTTAATCATGCCCCCTTTATAACCCAAAGTCAAAATGAATTCATTAAACCCATAATGGGCATACATTTTCATAATATGCCAAAGAATCGGTTTACCGCCGACCAAAACTAAGGGCTTAGGACGAAACTCCGTTTCTTCCTTCATTCTGGTTCCCTCGCCTCCGCACAAAATTACTACTTTCATTACTTTTTCTATATAATGTTAAAATAAGCACCACTTAAACGCCATATTCACTGTAGTAAATTAACTGTTCAAAGTCAATTACCAGCAGGCCAAAAACTTGCCAGTTTTTGCCAAAAAGGACGGGCAAAAAACTTAATATCCAGCCAAGTAATCAGGCCCGACCAATAGAGTAAAACAGCGTTGATTACAAAAACAGCTACTCCCAGCCATAAGACATTTAGCAGCTCATACTGTTTAAGAAAAACCATAAGACCAACATTGGCGGCCGCAAACACTACCATTTTTGTAACTACCCCTAAGTCTGCTTTCCACTGGACAAAGTGCTGGAGGAGATACAAATTAAACACCTCGGCTATAACAGTAGCCCATGCTGCCCCATAAATAGAAAATTTCGGTATGAGAAAAAAATTTAATAATATGTTTAGGCAAGCTCCAAAAAGTATAATATACAAACTCACTTTCTCTTTATTTTGAATAATTAGTAAGTTGTTAAACAATAAACTCGCAAAAGTTATCACCTGGGCAAGTACCAAAATTCTGGTGGCTAATATACCGGCGCCAAAACTTTCAGGAAAAAATGCTTCAAATAGCCACGGGGCTCCGAAAATAAAAAATGTCGCGATTAATATGGAGGAAGAAAAAATTATTCTAAGACTGCTGTTAAAAAAATTACTGTGCTCTGTAGTTTTATTTTTGTCTTTAGATAATCTGCTTAAAACTGGAAATACTGCCGCCAAAAATAGGCTAGAAAATATTACCGAAATATCCATAAATTTATAAGCCGCCCCATACAAACCAACGGCATCAAAACCTTTAAGATACCGCAACATAACCATATCTATGCGCCCGTAGATGCTAGTAAACAAACTTAAAAACAAAAAAGGGTAGCCTAATAAAACTAATTGTTTAATACGAGTCTTATTCCATACCAATCTTATTCTAAAGGCAAACCCGCCCAGCATATAATAAAAATAGGATACAAATTGGCTCATTAATATTGCGACAAACACCCAAATAATATTAGCTTGCCACAAAAGCAAAATACCACCCACAATCACCACAGTTAGTTTTTCAATAATTTGGCGGATGGCTGGTTGCCGAAAAAAATTAGTGGATTGCAGATACAAATCATTAGTATGGACATATCCGGACAAGTATACTGAGAAAAAGAATAACACCAACGACGGGAGGACTTCGCGATTAATAAATAAATTAACAAAGAAGAAGACGCCAAAAATCACAGCGGCTAAAGCGCTGGTAAAAGCAAATAAGACATTATAATCGTAGTTAGCCTGTTCCTGGGCATACCGACCCTTGGACCATTCGCGATATAAATAGCTGGAAATACCAAAATCAGAAAACAAAAACCACAATGGTACGAAAGCAGAAACAAAACTATATTCCCCCAAACCGCTAGCTAACAATTTGAAGGACAAAAAAATATAAAAAGCCGCGCCTATAAGCCTGGTAGCCAATTGCGCAACTGATAACCAGGCAAAATTCTTACCGGCTTGAGTACTGTGATCCATAGATAGAAAATTAAATTGCCGAGGTCAAAATTTGGCTGTTAAAATCCGCCAAATTCTTTTCCCCCATTAATCCATTATCGCTCAACTCAAATTTCTTCCTTCTGAAAAAAAGAGACTTTGGATCATATTCTTTCATTAAATCTAATGAAACAGGCAAAATTTTTCCCTGTTGACCATGCCGCACATAAACTACATTATTTTCCGCTACATGTCGCAATTTACCGCCACTACTAACTCCCGTACCGTCCACCCGAAATGAACCGGAAAATTCCTTTCCTCGCTTTAACCGTTTACTGATTTTTGCGGCCCGGACGCACCAGTCAAAATCCCCGGCAATTTTGAATTGTTCATCGAAAGGCCCAACTTTTTGATATAAACTTTTCGTAAAAATAAAAAACGGCGTATAAACCATTGACCGTAGAAACTCCGGGTAATTTTTTTCATTAAATTCCAAAACCCCTTTATGAAAAGCCTTAACAAAAACTAAAAAATTATGGCCTAAAACATTAATATAACGCCGGACTTTGAAGGGTGAATAAACCAATTCTGCCCCTAAATGAATTAATTCTACTGCTTCTTTTATGCCTTCTGGAAATCGAATGTCATCCATAGGTAAAAAGCCAACTGCTTCGCCTTGAGCCGCAAGCGTGCCCGAATTCCACGAACCGTAAAGGGACGGATTTGGGGAATCAATAACTCTGCACCAATGGTATGTTTTTAAATCATTCAAAAATACTTGCTCCGCCGGCGAGGGGTCTTTCGGCACAAAAATTACTTCATAATCTAAATTTAGCCGATTTAGCTTTTCTAAACAGTCCATAAGGACTACTTTATAGCTTTTCAAATACCGGTCAGATTTATAAAGCGGCGTAACAAGACTGATCATAAAAAATTTAAAAGCACCTTAAAATTATTTAGGAAATTATCTGAAAAGTCATCTTTGTGAAAAAATTGCAACCGAAATCTGAAATTGTAGCGGAAATAAATCTGCTCAGGCAGTTTCTAAGATTTAATGCCAATAATATTGGTATATAAGCGACCTGTATGGCTCTTGATTAATTCATCAAAATCCATTATCTTTTGAAGTCGTCGGTTCTTGGTAAGTTCAAATAATTCCAACCCTAAATCGTGGAGTTCAGAAAGATAAGTTTTCGGGTCGGTGCCTCCCGCCAAAAGCCCCGCTGGCCAAAACTCGGACAAAATTTGTAGTTTTGGGGAACGCCGAATGGTTTCCTTCATTCCCGACAATGCATGACCCTCGTATCCTTGAACGTCAATTTTAATAAAATCCACTTTAGAAACTCCCACACCTTCCAGCATTTTGTCTATAGTTTCCACACTGACCTCACAAGAAGAACTTGCCATATTGTTGGCGTATAAACGATTATCTGCGTGATTATCGAGATTTAAGAATAAGGGCATAGAACCAGCTTGATTAGATGCCGCTTTTTGAATACAACTAACATTTTTACCATCGTTTGCTGCAACTGTTTTCAAAAGATATTTAAAGCTTTGAGGGTTAGGCTCTATTGAAACAATTCTAGCATTCTTCCCCATAACAGAAAGAGCCAGTGCCGTATAATACCCAACATTGGCGCCAACGTCCAAAAACGTCATCCCCGGACGAATGGTCTTTATAAAAAAATCTGTCTCTGGCCGCTCAAAAACTCTAAGTACCAAAGCCCCTGAAAGTACCGGATCATCGGGATCTAGAAAAATTTTTGCTCCATGCCTATTTACCGACTGTGGAATTATAGCCCGCAATATTCGGTTGGTAAGATTTCGAAGTGGCTGGGGGCGCAAAATTACAGTATAAATAAATTCGGAAATTGTCATATATTTTAACTTTACCATACCAAAATCCAAAATACAATAGACCCTAGTTTTAAACTCCTCGGCAATATGCTATTATTAGTTGATATGATAAAACTTGTTAAATCCAGCTTTTACCGCGAAAAGGAAACAAAAAAGGCCCTATTAGCCTTCTTAGACCAGGCTGTAACCCTGAGCATGAACGCACAGTGCGGGGAATTTGAACGTCGCTTTGCGCAAAAACAAGGGCGCCAATTTGCTGTATTTACCAGCAATGGCAGTAGCGCCAATTTGGTTTTAATTCAGGCGATGTTAAATTTAGGGCATTATAAGGCCGGAGACAAAATAGGCGTATCGGCTTTAACTTGGTCAACAAATATTATGCCCTTAATGCAACTGGGTTTAAAGCCAGTTTTATTAGATTGCGAGCTGGAAAGCCTTAACGTTTCCCCTCAGATATTAAAAAAAGCAATCGATAATTTACAGGGTGTTTTTTTAACCAATGTCTTAGGATTTGCCGACAATATAGCCGGGATAAAAAAACTATGCGCGGAAAAAAATATAGCTCTGCTGGAAGATAACTGCGAATCATTAGGGTCGACTTTGGACGGCAGACTACTGGGCAACTTTAGTTTGGCTTCCACTTTTTCTTTTTTTGTCGGCCATCATTTGTCGACTATTGAAGGCGGGATGGTCTGCACAGATGACGAAGAATTGTACAAGATGCTCCTGTTGGTACGAGCCCATGGCTGGGATCGAAACTTGCCAATTGATAGCCAAAAAAAAATAAGGCAGCAAAACAATATAGACGACTTTTATGCAAAATATACCTTTTATGACCTGGGATACAATGCCAGGCCAACCGAGATTAGCGGTTTTTTAGGCAATGAACAAATAAAATATTGGGACGAGATTGTCTCAAAGCGCCAGGAAAATTTCCGAAGATTTCAAGCTGCGGTGGAGCAAAACAAAGATTTGATTCCCTTAAATCTGAAACACATGGAAATCATATCTAATTTTGACATGCCGGTAGTTGCTAAAGACAAAAAAACCTTCCAAAAGTATATGGAAAAATTTTTGAGTGCCGATGTAGAAATACGCCCGATAATCGCCGGCGACATGGCCCTGCAACCTTTTTATAAAAAATACCTGGGAGAGACAACAGACTGCCCAAATGCCAGACATGTCCACGACTACGGATTTTATTTCCCAAATAACGCTGAGCTTACCGACGAAGAAATTAGCTTTATGTGCGGTTTGTTAGAATGATTATTAGACTTGTTGCTTAATAATTTTCCGCCCAAAATATGCTCTTTCGCCAAAACCTTGTTAAAAATTTCTCCGCTTAACTACGGTTAAACATCAAAATTTATAAACTGCAGTTTTGTCTGAAATATCATATTTTGTTTCAAAAAATTATTAAGCAACAAGTCTATTTTTTTACCAGCAGAGCCAAAGTTCCGCCGGTTTTACTAACAACGTAATAATCCTTCAATACTGAATTAACCTCATCGTCAACCGACGGGGGGTTTTTAAAATCAATAAAAATCTTTGTGGTAGTGTTATTTTTTAAAAAATTGATCATTCCCGCGAATTCAACCTTAGAAACATACTCCGCTGATGACCCCAGATCCAAGACAGAAACTGTCCCCGACTCTCCATAATATATCCCTTCTTTATTTTGAGAAACGACAAATATTTTTTCCCCGGGTCTGGAATTTTGCCTAATAAAATTTATATTCTGGGAAAACTCTGAATTATTGTTATTCATGGATTTTAGGTTTGCTTGAACTGTGCGGGCAATGGTAGGAGAAAAAACAAGTAGGCTGACCGGGGCTGAGTAAAGAATGAACAGCAACAAAACTAATACCGACATATTGCCAATAGACCTTATATTATTTTTTACTAAATTAAGCAACTGATCGGCAAAAATTGCCAGCAAAAGCACCGCGGGAAACAATGGACCAATTAAAGCCAAATCATGCGAACGGCCTTCGTAATAACTGAATAAACCTATTCCTAAGACCGCCAAGAAAAAAATTATTTTGTTTTTCTCAATCGCTGAAAAAAACAAAGCCTTAAGCGAATAAAGCAAGCCAATTAAATAAATTAAGGCCACAGCCGTCCAGAGGTGCGGAGGCGGTGGCATGTTAATTAGGAAGAAGCCCGAAAAAAACAGCTTTTGATAAACAGCTAAAAGGCCAAGGTCAGGATAGGCGCCGCTTCTGAGATAAGTGTAAATAACTACTAGAATTGTAGTTATTGCCAAAAACATTATTAGCGTTGCCGCATGCCAAAAAATACTTTTTAGCAATGCTATCTTTTTCAAGTCCAGTAAATCTGAATATAGAAGAAGCGCCAACCAAGCGATAAGCATGACGACTCCGGTTTCTAAATTCCATAAAATCGCAAAGCAACACCAGGCGAAGCTTAAATAATAAAAAATGTTCCTGTGTGCAGTCTTTAAAAATATAGAAGCTAACAGGATTAAAATACTCACTGGGAAAAACCGGATTGGCCAGTACTGAAAATATACCGGGGTGCCATAAAATGCAAACGCGCTATAACTAAAAACAAACAACCCGCACATGCCAGCTAACAATATCAACTTATTTTTAACGGTATTTTTTAAAAAACGATAAATCGCCAAATATGATGCAGAAAATAGCAAGGCTAATGCAACCGAAAATTTTAAAACCGAAAGACCTATAATATGGAAAATTTCATTTAAAAAAATTGGGAAGAGGCCATAAAAGCTGGTAAAACCCACCAATAAAGTTTTGCCTGCGGCCAGTTGGGCTAAAGGATAAAAAACTGGGTTAATATGGTACGGATCGGCAATATTATTTGTAGAAAAGATATTTAAGAAAAAAATAGCAACGGCAAGCAAGGCCATAAACACAGCCGGCAAAACACCCATTATTTTTTTTAAACTGACACGAGTTTCCGATACAAAGGTGAGCCATAAAAGGCCCGGAAACAACAAAAGAGCATAGAAATATGGCCCGGAGGGCTTTATAAAAAGGCTAGTTTGCAAATATAAAAAATTGCTCGCGGCCAGACCCCAAAACATTAAAGCAAATAAAGATAAAATAGCGGCAGGCATAACAAATCCATATAATTTGCTAATGGTCTGCTCTCTCAGCGCTTTAAGCTTTGCCAATGTCCCATAATAAAAAAGGCCTAAGGCAAACGGCGAAAGGACTACGCTTAAAACAAATTGTAGTCTTTCTACTGGCTTAGGAACAAAACTTGGAACAATTTGGCTTAAATAAGTTTGGCGTATTTGGTTTAAAATAATATTAAGGTCGGGGTGATATATGACCTTAATTAGTAAATTTAAAAGCACCAAAAATACACCGGTAAAAAATAAAGTTAAACAAAAAGAAAGGTAATTTATTTTCTCTTCGGGCGTAGCGTCTGTATTGCTCCCAGCAAAACGCAACAATAAAAAATAGCACAGAAGCATAGCCGCTATGGTCAACAAAAATAACTTTCCGGCGGCTATTAGGGGCGCTACAATCAGTTTGCTGTCCCCTGCCCAATTCATCGCTCCTCCAAAAAACCTATTAAATAAAGGCAGCCTTGAAGACTCAGCGCGAATGGAAGCGGGAAATTCTACCACTAACTTATCAGCCGCGAAATTGCTTAAATAAGCATTGCCTGAAGCGGTATTATTCAGTTGCCATTTTGCCAAATCAGAATTATTAAAAAAGAATTCTTTATCGCCCACAATTACCGTTCCGGACTCAACGCTTTCCAGTTCGCCGCGCGGGATTACCAAAAAAACCTTCCGGATAAAAACTTTGCTGGCGCTCCAAGAGTTTGCCGAATTTTTATCAGTTGCCAAAGGAACTATATTACCGGCGTGAGAAAGCTGAATTACCGGCTGTATGGAAATTCTACGGCCATCCCTTGCCAAAATTTTTACAGTCAAAGTTTCACTAATTTCGCGACTACCTATTACCCTAATGGTATAGCCGAGCCAAATTATTCCAAATAAAACTACGGCAATAACCAGCAACTGGATATAATTGGCAAATATTAATTTAATACCATCTTTGAATTTAGACAAAATTTTGTCGTAATAATTTATCATTTTATTTAAAAACAAATTTTTTAACTCCCATATAATTAACCCCGGTTGCTAAAGCAATTCCAATCAGCTGGGCTGTTACTTGCGGATGGGGAGAAAAACAGTAAATAATGATCTTCAATACCGCCAAATTTATTATTAAGCCACTAATGTAAACCGCGATATATTTGAAAAAAGCTTTCCAGTTTGCGTGGTAGTTAATAACTTTGTTAAAACTCCAATAATGATTGAGCAGATAGTTCTGGCTAACAATAAATATAAAGGCAACAGTCGACGCAACCAGAGGATTAACTCTTCCAACATCCGCCAGAAAATAAAAAATTAACAGATTAAATACAACTCCTATGCCTCCAATAAACAAAAATCTGGCCAATTGATGGTTGTATATTTTTTTCAGCATTTTTTACTTTTATGAGCTGCGGCTTAATAATGTAAGCTTGAAAAAAGTGTTTTTTAAAGCAATAAAGATTTCTTATTGAATGTCTTTCTGTAAGATAACCGGGATAAAAATTCTAAACTCTTCCAAGCGTCTTTCCAAGTCATTTTTGAAGTGCCGTACATTCTGGAAGGAAGCTCTATGGGTATTTCAAAAATTGTCTTTTTATTGAAATATAAAACAAACAGGCTTTCAAAAAAGAAAGAATAACCGTTTGATTTTATTAGGGAAAAAATATTGCGGTTAATTTGCCTAAGATTATAAAGCCGAAATGCCCCGCTTGCGTCATAAGGCATATTTAATAGGCTGACCGTTAAAAAATGACCAAGACGAGTAAGAAATTTCCGATATAAATTCCAAGTTGATAAACTGTGTTTTTTCATATACCTGGAACCAACAACTATATCAGCCTTATCCTCACCCCGAATAAAGTTAAGAATATAAGAAGGGGCATGGGTAAAATCGCAATCCATTGTGATTAAACAATCATATCCGTTGTCGTAGGCCCAATTAATACCGCATTTATGCGCGCTCCCTATGCCGAGTTTCCCGGAACGGTGAATTACAAAAAGCCTCTGGTTATTTCTAACTAAATCATCAATAATTAAGCCCGTCCCATCGGGAGAATTATCGTCTAAAAATAAAATATCCGCGTCTAACCCCAACGTCCTAATCTCCTTAAAAATTCTCTCAACATTTTCCGATTCGTTGTAAGTGGGGATAAAAATTAATGTTTTGTTATTCATCCTATTTGTTTTAATTCTTCATCAACCAATATTTTAACTAATTGTTTAAAGTTTACGCTGGGAGACCATCCCGTTGTCTTGTGAATTTTTCGGTTATCGCCATAGAGATTTACTTTCTGTTTTTTCGTTATTAATGAAGAATTTACCAAAACATATTTTTGCCACTCCAACCCTAAATAAGAAAAAACAGCCTCAACAAAATCTTTTATAGTATGGACTTCTCCGCTGGAAATTATAAAATCCTCCGCTCTAGGTAGTTGCATAATTTTATGAGCCGCCAGCACATAATCGGGAGAATACCCCCAATCAACTTTAGATTCAAGATTGCCGAGAATAAGTTTGCTGTCCTTGCCTTTTTTGATGGCAATCGCTGTTTCCACAATTTTTTTTGAGACGTATTTTGATGCTCTCAAAGGAGATTCATGGTTATAAAATATCCCGACGCAAGCAAACAGGCCATGATTATCTTTATAAAAATGACAGGTTCTGACTCCGGCGGTTTTGGTAATTCCGTATATGCAATCTGGATTAAAGGGCGACAGCTCATCTTGTGGCCAGTTTAGCGGATCGCCAAAAATATGCGATGATGCCGCATAAAAAAGTTTAGTTTGGGGAGAAAACTTTCTGATGCTTTCCAAAAAATTAATCAAGGCTTTCACATTAAGGTCAATGCTTTTTTGAAACAACTCCCCGTCTTCTACAGGCCTGTCAACAGATGATTGGTGCACCGCGGCTAAAAAATAAACCTCATCGGGCTTAATTTTTTGCACTATGTCTTCCACTTGGGACATTTCCCTTACGTCCATGGCTTTAATTCCATAGTTATTTTTGGAAACAGATTTGCTGGATACACCAAATAATTCATACTTTTTCTTAGTCAAAAGCTGTGAAAGATAGGCGCCATCTTGCCCAGTATAGCCAACAATAATCGCTTTTTTCATAATCCCACTATTTCAATTTTTGGTAACGGAAAAATAAATTTGCCGCCCGATTTTAAATACTCTTCTTCTTTTTCCAAAATCCCTTTTCGGAAATGCCAAGGAAGAACCAAAAAATAATCCGGTTTCATTTTTCTGGCTTCCACCTCGGAAATAATCGAAATATGCGTAAAGGGGGTAAAGGAGCCTATTTTATCTTCATTAACTTCAGCAATATAAGGGATGTCCTCTGCGGACAAGCCGCAATATTGTAAAATTACATTCCCTTTTGTGGATGCTCCATAACCATAAATTTTTTCACCCTTATTTTTAATTCCCTGAATCAACTTACAAAGCTCCACTTTATGCGATTCAATATTTTTATGAAAATCGTGATAAGGATTCAATGTCTCAAGTGTCATTCTGTTTTCGGCCTCAAAACATTCACCCACTCTTTTTTTGGCAGAATACTCGGAGTTGTTTTTTGCCGCCGTAACGCAAAAACTCCCGCCGTTAACGTCATTTAATTCCACATCAATAATTTTAAACCCAATTTTATCCAGTAGGAATTTTATCTGTAGTAAGGAATAATATTCGAGGTGCTCATGGCAGATAGTATCATATGAATTTGTTTTAAGCATGGAAGGCAAATAACTCTGTTCAAATACCCAAATCCCGTTGTCGGCCAGCACCTCATACACCTGCCTGACAAAAGAGCTGGGATCTTCCAAGTCATAAAACATAGCGATGGAAGAAATTACTTTTGCTTTCTTGCCAGGAAATAATTTGTTTACATTTTCAGTGGAAAAAAAATCTGGGACCAGCTGAATGTAAGACGGATAGTATTTTTTAAATTTTTCTCCCGTAGGATCGATACCAACCAAAACTAGCCGCTTGTCAGTTGGATAGCACTGCAACATTGTACTGTCATTACTGCCAATATCAATTATTAAATCTTCTTTTTCATAATTCACGATACCGGAAATATATTCCGCTATGGATCCCAAATGCCGCACCATGGATTTATTTAATCCCGAACGATAGCCATAATTCAATCCGTACATTTCCCCGCTATCATACGAATGGTGAAGCTGAACTAAATGGCAAACTTGGTCGTTTTCGTCCTTTGGGTGGCACTTTACCAATTCTAATGGGCCGGAAGTAATTTCATCTAATTTACTTTTAGGAAATACTCCGGTCAAAGCCTGCTGCCCAAGATGGATTAAGGATACCAGGTTGTTATTTCCACAAATTCGGCATTTTGAAATTTCTTTGTACATTTTACTAAAATAATTATTATTGGGCTGTTGCCAAATGCGCTTTTAAGACGAAATTTCAGAATTTTGAGCGAATTGGCACAAATAAATTTTGATGTTTAACTTTAGTTAAGCGGATAAATTTTTTGGGACAAGCCGCCAAAATTCTGAAATTGCAGTCAAAATGGCATTTGGCAACAGCCCCATTATTACAAAACCAAATAAATCCTAAACTGATTTCATTTGTCACTTTGTTTAATATACCAAGCTATAGTGTTTTTTAAACCCTGCTGGAGGGAAATTTTAGCCATAAAACCAAACTCTTTTTTAGCACGGCTGACGTTGAGCCTTCTGCGTGGCTGGCCGTCCGGCTTGGTTTTGTCCCAAACTACTTTACCTTTAAAATCGACAATTCCGGCAATCATGTTAGCCAGCTGTTTTATTTTTACCTCATTATTACTGCCAATATTTACCGGCTCGGACTTGTCATATTTCTGCGCGGCCAGTACAATCCCCCGGGCCGCGTCATCTACATAAAAAAATTCTCGGCTGGCGCTACCAGTACCCCATACTACAACCTCTGGCTGTTGATTATTTCTAGCTTCAACAAATTTTTTTATCAGCGCCGGAATCACGTGAGATGAATGAAAATCAAAATTATCCCCCGGGCCATAAATATTGGTTGGCAAGAGATAAATTCCGTTTATGCCGAATTCTTTGCGGTAAGCCTGAAGCATTTCCAAAAGCATTAACTTGGACAAGCCATAAGGCGCATTTGTTTCTTCAGGATAGCCTTTCCATAAATCTCCTTCTTTAAAAGGAATATGCTCGGGAAATTTTGGATACGAGCATACGGTGCCTACCTGCACAAATTTTTTTACTTTAGCTTGGCGCGCCGCTTCAATTAAATTTATGCCCATTATAGCGTTGTCATAAAATAACTTCCCCGGATGGTCCTGATTATAACCAATTCCGCCAACACTGGCGGCTAAATGAAAAACCAAATCCCGCCCCTTGACTGCCTTGGCGGAATTTCCGGCAAGATGCAAATCCAGTTCCGTACTTTTGGGCCTGTAAATATTCTCTTTTTTTACCCCCACTCTTAGTAGCTCATCGTAGACTTTTGTGCCAACAAAACCATGTCCGCCGGTCAATAAAATTTTGGATTTTTTTAAATTTAGCATGATTTAATAATAACATTTTTAAAGCGTTTTAAAAAGGCCTTAATGCAACTATTGTATAATAAAAAGCAGGGGCGCGAATTGACTCGCGCCCCCTTTAAATCCACCCCTCACAGATTGTCAGTCGCCCAGCTTAACACTGATTCCATAAAATCTTTGTGGTGGCTGAGCATCAGCCCAGGCAGTGTGGAGAAGAACCCTTTACCAGGATTTACGTCTATTGACTCTTCAGTCCGGCAGACGCAAACGTGGCTAATGGGGTTTCCGTATCGATGGTCCATCCACTTCACAGTTTTTACTTCGTGGATAAACCTCACATTGACGAGGTCGAGCTCGTCTTTTGCGACGCGCTGGCAGGCTTCCTGCTGTGACCAGGGCGCTCTCCAGAGTCCGCCTGGTATGTGCCAGCCATTCCAATGTTGATCTTGCCTATGTGTAAGCAAGACATTCCACTTCCCTTCCACAATACGGACAACCGCCACCTCCACGTATGGGAGGTTGAATGCCCGTTGAATCGGTTGCCATGCCGGACCGGGAATGAATCCGTGGTCCTGCTCGGACATCTCTGTAATAAGCTCAGCCAAAAACTGAGCTCTTTCCTCTGTCATCTTGTCCTCCTAAAACGACCTTATAAACTAACACAATAACGGGTTTGCGTCAATATAGGCGTCAATATAGGCGTCAATATAGGCAGTATTTACAAAAATAC
>CAYIHW010000004.1:18260-25965 GCA_964363335.1 uncultured Candidatus Saccharibacteria bacterium | reverse complement strand
CCACAGCGGCAATAAGAATCAATCATAATGAACCGTTATTATTGCAAGACATTATGAAAACTCTGTACCGCTTGGTGCCCATAGACCAAAGCTATAGCCATGACTTATTTGAGGTCAGACAAAATGTGGCTCCAAACGAACGCAGTAACGGACACGCCCACGTGAAAGCTTTTTTACTGGGGTCTTCGGAAAGCTTGCCCATTGAGAAAAGCCAACTTTCTATTGGCGCCAAACAAAGCGTTATGTTTATTGAACTTGACGGCGGCCGAAGCCGGGAAGTCCATATGCAAATTTTGGGAGAATAGTTCACAGATACGCGGATTAAAATCAGATAGCGCAGATACTGCTATTATTACATCTACTAAAATAACGACATTTCTTAAGTCACCTCAACAAAAGAGGCGGTCGGTCTTAAGAAAATATTAAAAAACAAAAAAACAAAATATACTAACGAAAGGATTATAATGAATTATCCAACTTACCAATTAATGGTAGTTAATGCTTTGGGAGATCTTTATTCTAAAATATTAACATACCTGCCCAATCTGGTGGCGGCAATTATTGTATTAATTGTCGGCTGGATTTTGGCAATTTTTTTAAGCAAACTAATCGTCAAAGTCTTAGAAGTCATCAAAGTTGATTTGCTTGCCAACCAATTGGGCTTGCAAAACCTAGGCGCTAAAATGGAAAAGAAACTCAGCATATCCGCGCTGGGCGGGTGGCTGGTTAAATGGTTCTTTTTCTTGGGCAGTTTTGTTGCCGCCGCAGACATTTTAGGCCTTAACGCCGTGTCTTCCTTCTTGTACCAAGAAGTGCTATCTTATGCCGGACAAGTCATTATTGCCATGGCCATTCTGCTACTTGGTATGCTGGCCGCAAACTTTTTTGCCGGCATAGTTAACTCCACAGTCAAAGCCAGTGGCTTGCATAAAGGCGAAGCTTTAGGGGCATTAACCAAATGGGCAATTTTGGCATTTAGCGTAATAGCCGCCCTCTCGCAATTGCAAATTGCCACCGCTTTCCTGCAAGATTTATTCCGTGCCATTATTGCTATGCTGGCCATTGCCGGCGGCTTAGCCTTTGGACTTGGCGGACAAGGAACAGCAAAGAGAATTCTTGAAAGCGCGGAAGAAAGCTTAAAATCTTAAATATTCGTTGGAAATACTGTATACTAATCTCAGGCTCCGTATATGCGGAGCCTGAGATTTTTTAAATTCCCTTATGGTTAAAAAGTTCATTATTGCCTTTATACTTATATTCATAGCGGGTTTGGCTTTCGGTCTTTTTTACGCCATCAAGCTCAAAACCGATCCTCGGCAAACCAAGATGCCGCAAAAAGCTCAAGAGGTTACTTTGCGCTTTATTGAAGGCTGGAACACGGCACAGATTGCCTCTTATTTAAATTACGATGGAAATCGTCCACAACTGGCACATATTGTAAACAGCGTAGATTTTTTAGCCGCACAAAAACAATTCTCGGTTAAAGATTATCCGCTGTTGGCATCCAAGCCGGGGGAAACCGATTTGGAAGGCTTTTTATTTCCCGACAGCTACCGCTTTTATCAATCGGCCCTAACCCTCGCTTCCGGCACGCCCGCGGAAATTAGCAACACAATAATTAAAAAGATGCTGGATAATTTTATTTTGAAATTCACGCCCGAAATGCAACAACAGGCGGAGAAGCAAAATTTATCCATTTTTCAAATAATTACTTTAGCTTCCGTGCTGGAAAAAGAAACCGGCAGTACCTTGGCGGAAAAGAAAACCGTGGCCGGAATTTTTTACAACCGCTTAAAAACGGGTATGCCTTTGCAAAGCGACGCCACAGTTAACTATGCCACCAAAAAAGATCTGCCCAGCCCAACCGAAGCCGACACCAAAATTGACTCTCCGTATAATACCTATAAATACCCAGGGCTCCCGGTGGGCCCCATCTGCAGCCCCTCTTTAGACTCCATAATTGCCGCGCTGTACCCGGAAAATAACGATTACCTCTATTTCCTCCATGACCAAAAAACCGGCCAGGCCTACTACGCCAAAACCTACGACGAGCACTTGGCCAATAAATACAAATATTTAAAATAATTATTCTACGGAACTCTGTAATTACAGAGTTCCGTAGAATAATTAGGAAATAAAAAACTCCTTGCCTCAATTTAGACACGCAAGGAGTTTTTTGAATTTAATTTAATTTGCTGTTCACAAAATTTTGGTAGCCGTTTAAGAATTCCAAAATCGGGCTTTCATTTTTTCCTTCCAGTTGAAGTGAATTTATTTTTAAAAAAGTATTTTGACCACAGGCCACTGCTCCACCTTCCAAAACTTGTCCTTGTCTGTAGGTATCTGTAGTTTGATCCACCTGTAGTTCTGTAGCCATACAATCGGTAATTTTAATTTTTTTCCCATTCCACATGGTCCAAATTCCCGGCCAAAGATAGAAGGCGCGGAATTGATTGTAGATATCAGATGATGTTTTGTTCCAATCCACTTTGCCGTCATTTTTTGAAATGATATTTGTGTGGCTGGCGCCGGCATCTACCTGGGGCAGGGGAGTAATTTTGCCGGATGCGTAATCTGCCACCACCCCGCTGATTATTTTTGCCGACAACTTAGCTAACTTGTCAGAGAGCGTAAAATAATTGTCATCAGGTTCAACGGCAACAATTTCTTGAGCAATGAGCGGACCGGTGTCTACTTGCTCGTCGAGAATAAAAATACTGGTGCCGGTGTGGCTATCGCCATTTAGCAACGCCGCCTGAATCGGAGAGGGACCGCGATATTTCGGCAATAAAGAAAAATGCACGTTAATGGTTTTATGCGGGGGCAAATTTATAATTTCCAATGGCAAAATTTTACCGTAAGCTACGACCACAAAAATATCCGCATTTAAACTTTTTAGGGTAGCTAAAAATTCCGAATTATTTTTAACTTTATCCGGTTTGTGTATGGGCAATTTTAAATCTGTCGCCAGAGCTGAAACCGGGCTTTCCTGGATTGTCTGCTTGCGTCCGACTTTCACATCCGGGTTAGTAACCACAGCTAAAATCTCATGCTCTTTTTTTAAAGCTTCCAAAATAGGCAGTGCGACATTGGCGGTACCAAAAAAAACAATCTTCATATAGATCGGTTATTTTAATTCTTTCATTACTTTTCTTAAAATTTCAGCTTCCACGCGGCAATCCACCAGGGCGTCGTGCAAATTAGCAGGCTTTTTCACTTTCAGCATTTTGAGCATAGACTCAATGCCAAAACCCGCAAAATTCTTAACGGACTTTAGGCGATTTTTTGCCGCCAAATAGGGGTAAAACAATCCCCACAGCTCAAAGTAATGATAATTAAATTTCCATTTTATTCCGGCCAGTTTATAACTTTCCAGCAAAAACCGCTTATCATTATAACCGACATAAAAAGCCTGAATAACGTTATGTCCAAAAGCGCGGTCAAACTTTTTTAAAACCTGTTTTAAGTCAGGCGCGCCTTTGAGCATTTCCGGAGTAATTTTATTAACCTTCATGGATTCCCGATTGCGGGTCTTCCAGCGCCGGGGCTTTACATAAGAAGAAAAAAACTTTTTTTCTTTTAAAGTTTTTTTGTCCAGCAAAACCGCCGAAAGCTGTAAAATTTCGTGTTTGTCAATATCAAAGCCGCTAAACTCGGTGTCGATAAGTAGGATGTCTTTTTTAAAATTCATACCGCAGATACGCAGATTTCTGATTAATTAATTTTTCCAAACTTTACAAATTAAGTAAACTAATAAATTTGATGTTAAAACTTACAAACTATCGGCGATATCTGTTTTTATCTGCGTATCTGCGGTCTACACTTCTTTAATTATCTTTCTAAATATTTCCGCTTCCAGCCTGACTTTCTCCATCGCGTCATATGGGTACTTTTGTTTTAGTTTGAAGTAGTCCAAAAAGGTATTAAAAGTCGGCATTTTCTTTAAGCCGTAATTTAAAGTATATAAATACCCTAAAGTCCACAGTTGAACAACGTGTTCGTCATAATCAAAGGGAACCGCGGCTCTTTTAAAAGCGATTTTTAAAAACAACAATTGCTGAAAACTATGAACAGACAAAAGTAAATTCCGGCCAAACTTTTGGTGGAATTGTTTAACGCAGTCATAAATTTTTGGGCTTTTGCGCAAAACTTCCGGACTGGTATTAAGCAACTTTGCGTGCTCGTTAATAACGCTGTCTAAATAGCTAACCTTAATAAAACTGTTAAAGTTATTTTTTTCCAGCAAATTATCTTTATCCAACAAGACAGCCGAAAGCTGAATAATAGAGTCTTTGTCGGGATCAAGCCCTGTGCTTTGGATTTCTATAAATAGTAAATCTTTTATAAACCTCATAATTTAGTAGCAAGCAACAAGTAGCACGTATTAAGCCTTGGGACAAATCCCTAAATACTTAATACTTGCTACCTGCTACAATAGCTTTTCTTTCTTCCAGTCCGCAACTATTTCTTCACCTTGGGTGTATTTTTTTATTAAATCAATAATTAAAATGCCGTTAATATGGTCAATCTCATGCTGAGCCACGCGGGATATCCAGCCATCGTCGGAGAATTTTACCTTTTTCCCGTCGGCGTTCCATGCTTCAACAATAACTTTTTTTGGCCTCCGCACCATGCCAAAAACTTTCGGAATAGAAAGACATCCTTCCTCAATATCAATCCTTTTTAAACTACGGGACACCACTTTCGGGTTATACAAAGCCATTAGCGGCACGCCGTTTTTTTCTAAATTAATCACAATTATTTTTAGAGACTTCCCAACCTGCGGCGCGGCCAAACCAATACCATCGGCATTGCGCACCGTGTCTATCATATCCTTGGTCAGTTTTTGAACTTCTTTAGACAACGGGAAAACCACCGGCTCAGTTGGTTTTCTTAAAATCTTATTTGGGTAGGTTAAAATCGGCAAAATCATAAATCTATAGTTCCGCATGCTCCCCGGCATCCAACTTTGACTGGCCGGCAGCTGAAGCCTCCTGCTTTTTCTCCAAATTATTTTTCTTTATTAAATAGGCAAATAATCTGCCCGGGGTTTTGGCGTTTTTATTCTCCATAATCTGCCCGGCCAAGCCGCGCAAATAATTATGATCATAAAGCACGGCCATTTTTAAATAAAATGCGAAATGTTTCCGGTCATTTAGCTTTACCGACAACTCATCGGCCAATAAATGGGTAGGAGAGTGCAAATGCGGGTTTACTTTTGGCTTACCCTGATTTTGGGCTTTAAATTTGGCAATATTTCCAATGGATTCCATATATCTAAATTATAACTTATTTTAACAAATTTTGGAAAAAAATGACCGACGGAAGACTTTATGAGTCCGCCGCCGGCATAAACAAAATGCGGTTATGAACCTTGACCAGCAAGCCCAGTGACCAACAGATGTCCGTTTTCTATAACGGCGAGATGCCGCAAAACAGCACAGTCTACCGGAAGTCGGTGGTCTGTGGTGGTTATGAGGCATTTTGGCCTTACCAATGCCGGATCCAGTCCGACCTCGACCTCCACCATCAAGTTATGATCATGCACCGAGAAGACAATCTTGTCTTCGCTGAATGAGCACGTCACTTCACAGCCATCACGCGAAGCCCAAATGTCTGATATCCCTTTCGTGTGGGCGAAGTACCACGTTACGGCATTCTCTGCTTTCTTCAGCCAGTTCCAAAACTTCATGAAGTCTCCTGGGCGAGCCCAGCCGAGCTTCAACTCAACTGATGTTTTTCCATTCATCTTTACATACCCTCTTTGCAATTGTTGGCAACAAAAAGATGTGCGATCGCTAGCGGTCGAACATCTTTTTATAGCCTGTACAGTTTACCCTAAATTGATTGATTCGTCAAGAGAAAACGGCTATAATTACCTACACTATGGGGAAAATAACAATAGCCGGACTAAAAATAGACGCAACAACCAAATCTGACTTTTTAAACCAGATTCTTTTACGCATTAAAGCCGGCCAAAAAACTTGGGTAATTACGCCCTACTCAGAATTTCTCTACCACGCTCTGCGTGATAACAAGCTTATGGAAACTTTAAACCAGGCTGACTTTGCGGTGGCTGACGGAATTGGAATTTTTTGGGCAAAAAAATATTTAGAAATTCCGCTAACGGCAAAAAACTATTACGCCAAAATAATTCAAGCCCTCTGGCAAATAAAATATTCTCTTGCTGCTATTGTCTTTAATCCCAAATGGATAAAATCCGCGCTACCTGAGAAAATCCCCGGCAGCGATTTAATCTGGGATCTGGCCAAACTGGCATCAGAGAACAATCTGTCAATTTATCTCCTCGGCGGTTTCGGTGATACTCCAAATCGGGTTGCAAAAAAATTAACTTCCAAATTTCCTAATATCATAATTTCTGGGTCTTCAAATAAATATCCTGATGATCCTACTTTGTACGATGATATAAAAAAAGCCTCGCCTGATATGCTTTTTGTGGCCTACGGGCCAATTAAGCAAGAGCGCTGGATAGCCTCTAACTTGCCAAATTTGCCGGTAAAACTGGCTATTGGCCTTGGCGGCACCTTTGACTACTTGGCCGGAAAAGTACCCTTGCCGCCCAAAATTACGCGTGCTATGGGTCTAGAATGGCTCTGGCGCCTATTTACCCAACCAAAGCGGATTGGCCGGATTTTTAATGCCACGTTTGGATTAATTTTAGCTCTGTTACGTTATAAAGTTTTTATCGGTTTACCCTACCGCAAAAATGAAGTTTCTATAGTTATTAATCAAAGCGGGAAAATTTTAATCGGCCTAAGAAGCCCCCGCGATAAATTACTCAAAGACGTTGGGGAAACTGACGCTGTCAAAATGAATAACTACTGGCAATTTTCCCAAGGCGGAGTTGATGAAGGGGAAGACTTGGCAGCAGCGGCCAAACGCGAACTTTTTGAAGAATTGGGAATTAAAAATGTGGAGTTGATAAAAATCTCTCCCCAAATTTTTTGTTATGATTGGCCGGAAGCTAAAAGACCGGTGCTGTTTAATTTTTATGAATTTCGCGGCCAACAGCAACATTTAGTCTACTTTAAATTTTTTGGTCAGGATGATGAAATCATTCCGGACAAATATGAATTTTCCCAAACCAAATGGGCAAGCATTGAAGATCTTGTAATTGAAGTTCATCCGGAAAAAGCGCCATTAGCAAAAATCATCCGGGCAGATTTGGAGGAAATGCTAAAAAAAGGTATAATATAGTGGCAATTTTAATTAATTTTATTTAATTATGGTCAATTATGGTCAATTAATTCGTACTCGTTTCGCCCCCAGCCCAACCGGCTTCGTCCACATTGGATCACTGCGTACCGCGCTGTTCGCGTATCTTTTTGCCCGGCACAATAATGGACAAATAATTTTACGCATCGAAGATACTGACCAAAGCCGCCAAGTGGAAGGGGCCGTGGAAAATCTTTTGAAAGTAATGAAGCATATTGGCATCGAGTTCGATGAAGGTTTTTATTTGGACGAAAACAATACCGTGCAAGAACGAGGCGCTTTTGGCCCATACTTACAATCTCTTCGGCTGGAACTGTACCAAAAATACGCGCAAGAATTAATTGAGAAAAAAAATGCTTACTATTGTTTCTGCTCCTCTGAACGATTGGATGAATTGCGCAAAGAACAAACCGCATTAAAAAAACCGCCGATGTACGACGGGCATTGCAGAAATTTGAACCCGGAAGAA
>CAYIHW010000004.1:0-18160 GCA_964363335.1 uncultured Candidatus Saccharibacteria bacterium | reverse complement strand
TTTGCCATTCCCAAAGAAGGGCAAACTGTAATCCACGATTTAATTTACGGGGAAATGACTTATGAAAATAAACTGCTGGATGACCAAGTCATTTTAAAGTCCGATGGCTTTCCCACCTATCATTTAGCTGTGGTGGTTGATGATCACCATATGGAAATTACCCACGTTATTCGTGGTGATGAGTGGATCCCATCCACCCCCAAGCATATTTTAATTTACCAGGCCCTCGGCTGGCAGCCCTCTCAGTTTGCCCATTTGCCGTTAATTTTGAATCCTGATAAATCCAAATTATCCAAACGTCAAGGTGATGTGGCCGTGGAAGACTTCCTAAGCAAAGGATATTTAAAAGAAGCGCTGATTAATTTTGTGGCATTTTTAGGCTGGAACCCGAAGACCACCCAGGAAATTTTTTCGCTGAAAGATTTAATTAATAAATTCGATTTAAAAAATATTAACAAAGCCGCGCCGATTTTTGACACCAACAAACTTGATTGGATAAATGGACAATATATTCGCGCAAAAAATTCCGGGGAGCTGGTTAATTTGGCTTTGTCCTATTGGGAACAGCAGGGGATTAATACCGAAAGTTATAATCGGGGATTTTTAACCGCTATTTTGGAAGTGGAAAAATCTAGGCTAAAAACTTTGTCCGAAATAGGGGAGCGAACAAAGTACTTTTTTGAACTGCCTAGCTATGATGCTAATCTTTTGACTTGGAAAAAGTCTACGCCCGAAGATGCAAAAGTAAAACTTCTGGAAATTCACGACCTCCTAGCACAAATGGACAATGAAGAACTTAAAGAACAAAACAAACTGGAAACAAAAATAAAATCCATCATCGCCGAAAAAAATTATGATACCGGTTCCGTGCTATGGCCAATGCGCGCCGCTTTAACCGGTATGCCGGCCAGCCCGAGTCCGTTTGAAGTAACAAGCGTTCTGGCTCACGGACATGGGAAAAATGAAATATTAAGACGCATTAAATTGGCTGCTGACAAAATTTAGGTTACATTTAAATACCCCGCCCCGCTCTTTTTTTAAAAGAGCGGGGCGGGGTATTTTTTGGTCAAAAGGACACATTTCTGGTATAATATTAGCAATGTTCAAGCCACCAGATACCAAAATAAAAAGACAATTCGCTTTTGGGCTTATCTTTAGCCTTATTTTAACTTTGGGCTTTTCTTTTGCGTCCGCGGAACAAACCGCGGAGGAACTCGCGGCGGCAAAAACCGCCAATGAAAAAAAACTTCAGCAAATTAACAAACAAATCAAAAATTATCAGCAACAAATTGCTACTACACAAGCCAAATCCAGCACCTTAAAGAATGAGGTCTTCATCTACGACAAGCAAATCTCATCTACTGAACTACAAATCCAGGGCAAAGAAACGCAAATTGAAGATGCTAATTTGCAAATCGTCCAGTTGGAAGATTTAATTGCCAAAAAACTCAAAGAAATAGCCGATAACAAAAAGGTTTTAGGCCAACTGATAATAGAACTTAAGCAATACGACGACCAATACGCTCTAAAAACCACCATTGGCAGCGATAACTTGTCGGACTTTTTGGATCAGTTTCAATTTACCCAAAATCTGCAAAGCAAAATTTACCAATTGGTGCAAAAAATCAAAGATTTAAAGGCCAAACTGGAAGGCCAAAAACGCGATTTAGAAATTCAGGTTAAACAATTAGAGGAATTAAAGACCCAATTAGAAATAACCAAAAATTCTTTAACCGCCATGCGCGGACAAAAACAATCCCTGCTCAATCAAACCAGGGGCCTGGAAAAAAACTTTCAAAAATTACTGTCTTCCAGTAAAGAAGACGAAATAAACTTACAAAAAGAAATCCAAGATTTAGACGCGAAAATTCGCGCCAAGCTGGGCAATAAATCAATTCCCGCCGCTAAAGGCGTACTGGCTTGGCCGATGGACGGGATTATGACCCAAAGCTACGGCAACACCGGATTTACCGCTTTAGGCTATAACTTTCACAACGGCATAGACATTGCCGCACCGGCCGGCCAGCCAATTTACGCCGCGGCGGACGGCGAAGTTTTATATACGGACAAAAGTGATGCCTCTTACGGCAATTGGATCGCCATTAAGCACAACATCAGCACCAAAAGCGGTAGCAGCCAAATTATTACCTTGTACGGCCACTTTAGAAGCTTTAAAGTCTCTCCGGGGCAACAGGTTAAACAAGGAGATATAATTGGTTATGAAGGCAACACTGGCAATACCACCAAGAGACTTTACGGGCCGGAACGCGGCTACCATATTCACTTTGGCGTATATGACGCCGAAGGTTTTGGTGTTAGCCCCGGCGTTTATACCAAAATTTACGGCGATTATAAAGTGCCTTATGGCTACACTTATAATCCGCTTAATTTTTTAGGAAGTAATTAATAATTATTTTGTCTGGTATGAAAAATCGATTTAAAAAATATTTATTTATTTTGCTCCTTGTTGAATTAATGCTCAGTTACATTCCCACCCAAGTGTTTGCGGCGGAACAATTTAATTACGCTTCATCTGGCGTTTCTAAACAAATTGAAGCCTATCTTTGCGCGCCGAGCAAGGTTAACGAAAATCAAACCAATTTAGGAACCGGAGCCGGTCAAAGACTACAAGATGGTGGGTACCAAAACTACGCGGCGGCCAATAACGCAAACTCCGGCGATTTATTTAAATGCATTAACCAACTTTACCGATTCGCGATTATTCTTTCCGCGGTCATCGGCGTGTTTTTCATTGTTATCGCCGGATACATTTATATGTCCGCGGAGGGCAATCAGGAATCAGTAGACAAGGCCAAAAATATTTTAGTTACCACCATAACCAGCATGGTTATTTTGATGGCCGGGTACTTACTGCTTAAAGCCATTAACCCCGATTTAATCCAGTTCAAATCTATTCAACCGCCAAGCGTGCAAATGAATACCACTGCCTGGCAAGAATGGCAAGCCAGCAAAGGCTTGGAAGGAACCGGCGGCGGACCCGACACGCTAGTGGGCGCCACTGGAACAAACGGTTGCACTAACTGCGCAGATTACACAAAAGCTCCCTACAATTTACCCGGCAACCCTAGCCAAAAATCAGGCAGTAACACTTTCTTAAACCAAACTCTTTTAACAAAGCTCCAACAAGTCAAAGCTACTTATCCATATCTTTTAATCAATGAAGCTTTTCCTCCCACAGTAAAACATTCTTCACCCTGCCACTATAATGGGACTTGTGTAGATGTTGGAGGAACCAATGGTAGCACTGCGGCTGAATTAGACAAAATTTGTAAAGCGGCCAAGGTTGCTGGGTTGGACATTCTCAATGAATACGCAAATCACAAAGCAGCAGACTTTAAAGTTTGTCCGGCTCCTAAAACCTACTCAACTACCACCGGCGGGCATCTGCACTTATACTAAATTATTACAAAGCACTCCAACTATATTGTTGGAGTGCTTTTAATTTTAGACATTTCTACGGGTTAAATCGCAATAGGGGAGAGATGACCTTAAATAATAATGATACTTAAGCATAGTCGTACTTTTTATACCATCTGTAAGCTAAGCAAATAAAAGTATCAATATTAAATATTTAATTGAAATATACTAGCCGGTTATTTACAAATATAAAAAATTTATTAAATATATTTTGCAGAGATTAAAAAAAATTATTTTATTTTAATTAAATAGGGGAATCCTAAAAAGCCAAAAAGCCCAAACAAAGGGCTTTTCAAACATAGGCTGTCGCATAAGATACATTGCACGACATTGTAGATATTCCGTTTTAGCACTTCCCTAGCATATTTAAACCCCGCCCTTTGTTTCAAAGGGCGGGGTTTAAATTAAAATAAAAATTATTTATTTGTGTAGACTCTTCTTAGTTCCGTAACTAGTTTCGGTAAAATCTTCATTAAATTTTTTATATCGGTTAAAGTGGTACTTTTGCCTAAACTAAAGCGTATGCTGCTTTTGGCCTCGTCCGGTGTCCGACCAAGGCTTAATAGAACGTGAGAGACCTCGGTAAGCCCTGTACTGCAGGCACTTGAGGTTGATACGCTAAAACCATAGGCATCTAAATATAGCATTAGCGCCTCCCCTTCTACTTTACAAAAAGTAAAATTAATATTGTTAGGAAGTTTATTTACTTTTAATTTATTATTATCAGCTCCATTTAAAAGTACATTAGGAATTAACTTAATTATTTGCTCGGTTAGATAATTTTGTAGTTTTAGCAATCTAGTATTTTCTTTAACCAAATCAGTTTGGGCTAACTCAAAGGCTTTGGCCAAGCCGACAATTCCCGGGATATTTTCAGTACCGGATCTCAACCCCCTTTCCTGCCCGCCGCCATAAACCAACGGCGCTAAAAGAGTTCCGCTTTTTACATATAAAAACCCTGTTTGTTTGGGACCATAAATCTTACTGCCGTTTACTGACATTAAATCCACTCCCAACCGCTGGACATTTAAGTCCAAATACCCGGCCGCGTGGCAGGCGTCGGTATGGAAAATTATTCGCGGTAAACCATTTTTCAATCTCTCTGCATTTATTTGTTTTAACCACTTCCCTATTTCTTCTATCGGCTGAAGCGTGCCAATTTCGTTATTGGCAAACATTATAGATATGAAAATAGTTTCCGGCCTTACGGAAGCTTTAAGCCGTTCAAAATTAATCCGCCCAAGTTTATCTACCGGGATCAAACTAGTAGCATAGCCCTCCCCTTCTAGGTTAGAAAATGAATGCAACACACAGTGATGATCTATAGTTGAAGTAATTAAATGAGGCGCTCCGTGTTCATCTGATTTTTTATCCGTGTTCATCCGTACTACACCAAAAATTGCCAAGTTTACGCTTTCCGTTCCGCCGGCAGTAAATATAATTTCTGTCGATTTAGCGCCAATAATTTTAGCAATAACACTTCGGGAATTTTCCAAAGCTGCTTTGGCTTGTTTGCCATGCGAGTGCAGTGAGGAAGGGTTGCCAAACTTTACACTGTCAAACGGAGCCATAGCTTTTTTTACCCAAAGACCAAGCGGGGTTGCCGCGGCGTGGTCTAGATAAACTGACTTTTTAAATTTAATTTGTTGCATATAGATATTATAAAATGAAACCGCCGCAAAGGAAAATCCTTGCGGCGGAAGAGGACACCATGGACACAGGCATCTTCACCTCTTCCGCCGTGCTTAAAACTTTAAGCGTAAACTATTGTCTCGGCCAAATTGCAGCCGATAAAACGACAACACGACTTAAAGTCCGAGACTTCCACGACGGCTCAATGCCGTGAAAGTCTCTATCTATAGCATAAAGCAAGAAGGAGGCGGGCAAAAATATCCCCGAAAGCAACTTTCGCTGCTAAAGGGACTGTTGCCGAATGTCATTTTTGCCCAAAAAGAGCTTGTTTGGTAAAATTCCCAAAAAAATTTATCCGCTTACCTTTCAGGTAAACATCAAAATTTGTTTTGAAAATTTTCCTCAAACCATCTCATTTTGCATCAAAAAGCCCATTCGGCAACAGTCCCTTAAAGTGAGATACTTGCCCATAAATCTGCGGTAGCGGGAGCCGGTAGGCATTACCGCTGATTCATTTCCTCCTTCTGCCACTATCCCGCAAGCAACTTGCCCCTGAAAGAGACATGGTTATCTAACGCCTAAAGAGATTTTCGCCGGAAATTGCGCTTTGGATTAGAATCTATTTGGGCGCGGCATCAAACAAGTCAGGAATATGCGGGTGTTTGCGTTTGTATAATATGACTGTGGTTAGGGCTATGCCTATCATTACGCACAATAACAGGCCCAAGGCGATGAGTTTTCCCATGCTTTGTAAAAATACCGCTACCCCGCCAAAAACCGCGGAAATGGCATATAAAACCAACACGGCTTGGCGCTGGGACAGGCCTATATCCATTAGCTTAAAGTGTAAGTGCTGGCGGTCGCCGGAAAATGGGCTTTTATGGAACCAGAGTCGCTTTGCAATTACCCAAGCAACATCCAAAATCGGGATACCCATAACCAACAAAGCGGTGGCGATTTTTGCGCCTGAGATTATGGCCAGTACGCCTAAAATGAAACCTAAAAAAGTGCTGCCGCCTTCGCCTAAGAAAATGGTTGCCGGATTAAAGGCAAAAAATAAATAGCCGAGCAGGACGCCGGAAAAAATTATTGCCAAAGTTGCTGTAATCGGCTGGTTGATTTTGGGACCGAGTGATAGCGCGAACATAGTCAATCCTCCGATTAAAGCAATTCCACCGCACAGGCCGTCAAGTCCATCCAGCAGTTTAGTAGTGAAAATCATGCCCATCATCCACAACCAAACAAAAATAGCGGATAAGTGAATAGCAAATAGAGAATAGTTTAAAGAGATTGGATTGCCAAATGGATTGGAGATAAATTTTATTCCCACGCCGATTCCGGACAAAACGACAATCAGCGAAGCTATAGCCGGAAACAGCCATAAAATTTTTGGCGGCAAGTTGTATTTATCGTCAAGCGTACCGCCGAGGATTAGTACGAGTCCGCCGAGGATTATGCCTAAGAAAAATTTCATCGGCACAACCTGAAAATTTATGTTGCCGAATTTTAAATATACCAGCAAGGCTAGAAAAAAAGATAAAAATATGGCCAAGCCGCCAAGCAGCGGTGTTGGCCTCGCGTGAATTTTACGCGGCGCTTTAGGCGCATCAATTATTTGAAGTCGCGCGGCCAAAATTTTTATCAGCGGCGTAATGGCCAAAGATAAAAATAAGGCTAGAAGAAAATAAAGAAAATAGAGCATGTTGTAAGTTACTTGATATTGGGAATTTGTAATTTATCATTTCCTGACCGCATCTCTTTCATAGTCAGTCCGGTGCTCTCCCCTTTTCGGGCCTTTGGCGTAACCCAGAATTCTAAATATTGACCAAACATTAACCGGGTTTGGGCTTCGACCGCCGGTAAACTGCTAAAGATTACGGAAGTGATGGGAACCAAAAACCACTGTAAATACATCATTACCGAGTGCCAAATATTATATTTTTTTGGCCGTGGCGGCAGTAAAATTAAATTTATGTACACGCTGAAAATTAAAAAGAAAGTGGCTATGGTCATTAAGGTTTTGGTTACGTTAGGCAGGTTATAGCCAATTACGCTTTCCCTGAATGCATCGCCGCCTAAAAATAGCGGTAACCAACCAAGCGAGGAAATTAAAATGCTGGCCGTAGCCCAGTTGAAGTTGCCCTCAACGTATTGGAAAAGTTTATACATTTTATCCCAAAACGGGGCATCCAGTTTTAAAAGTTTCGGCACTAAATGCGGATAATACTCCACATTGTAAGCCCACCGGCGCTTTTGTTTGTATTGGTTAATTAGGGTTTGAAAAGTGGTATCGGCCAAGCAGGTGTCTAGAGAAATCGGAATGAATAGTGGGATGACTTTGTAGTCGCCTTTGTAGTGCATATAGCATTGCCAATAAGCGTAACCGTCTTCGTTGACAATATCTTTTTTCCAAAAGCCAATATCCACCAGCGCTTGCAAGGTCATAGTATGGGAAGAAAATGTCCGTAGCCGGTCGGGACGGCTGGACTCGGTAAATTGAAAAAATGAATTGGATACCGAGACCACGCGAATAATCGCCGGGCTGTCCCAAATATTGTTGTTGTAAATGGCAATGGGCTGGTAGCTGGACTGGTAGGGTTTTTCCGCGGTTAAAAATTCATACATTACCCGGGCAAAATATTCCGGATGGACAATGGTGTCGGAGTCAAAGTTGGAAACTAATACCTGATGCACGAAGATACTCAGTTTCATTAGCTCCGGCATAATTGTTTGCACGGCAAAGCTGGCATTGGCACTTTTGCCTTTAATTTCATTTGGTAAGCCGTCCGGATGAGCGGTTATAAAAAATTTGTAAAATAAGTGTTGGTATTTTTCTTTAATTTTTCTACCGACAATTTGGGCGTTCTCCCCCACCCGCTCTTCGCTGGCCAGGACAATCAACATTTTTTCTTTGGGGTAGTTGGCGGCTGAAAGCGCGCTAAAGGTAGAATCTAAAATTTCAAAACTTTCGTCGGTAAAAGGAATTAACACCAAGTGGTAGTATTCGCCCGCCCGCCCGCCGCTTCGGCCCGTTAGTATAAGTTTGTTGATTTTAACAATCTCCCCGCGATAAAAGTTTTTAACCTCTAATTTATTTGTTTGATTTTTTTTGGTTTCCAGGAATTTAATAAAGTCTTTAAAATTTTCAAGCCTTTGGGCGTAATCCAGCCAGTCAATGGTTACGCAAATTCTAAATTTTCTATACGCGGCCACTAAGTGGGTGGCAACATTGAGGGCTTTTAAAACCCAGTACAAATCAAAACAAATTATAAACAAGGCCGCCCAGATAGGGCGGTAATAAGATAATAAAATGGCGCCAAAAAAAACTGTCCAGAACTGCAGTCCGGGCAAAATTTCCCAAAGCCTCTCGGTTGTGGTGCGTTTTCTAAACATAAACTACAGAACTACAAAAAATACTAATCTACAGAAAACTACAGAAACCGTGCCCTGAATTAATTCTGTAGTTTTCTGTAGTGCAGTAAATATTTCCGTAGTTTCAATTAACTCTGGCCAAGAACATGGCGGCAATTAATAAAATAATTTGTACAAATATGCTAACATAAGCGGTTAGTTCTGCTAAAAAGAAACGGTTATCTTTTAAAGCCCTGTATAAAGTAAAATTGACCGCGGTAATAGCCAAGCCTATGCCTGGGATAAAATACAGGTTCCTTCCTTTGCCATACCATTCTACCCCTACCAGTACGTTATAGTGCAGGGCGAGATTTTGCGTTCCCGGGTGAATTTTGAAAAAAATGAAAAAAAATGTTATAATGTTGATGACTAAACAAACGGTCCAAAGAAACCAAATTTCCGTAAAGCACTTTTTGCAAAAGCCAATAAAATTACAAAATAATGTTGAAAAATTCATAAATGTTATTTAAAAGAAGGCTTATTTAAAAGCTTATCTGTTAAATTATATCATAAAATTTAATCATTAGCTAGTAGAACCAATTTCAAAATCATAATATTTAGAACAAAATGGAATTTTGAAATCGGTTCAATATAAAACTAAAATATAAATTATGTCATCTAAACAAAAGTTTCTTCTTGCCGCGGTAATTTTGATCGCAGTTTTTTTTCGTTACTATCAAATTATGCATATGCCGGGCGGATTGTTCCCAGATGAGGCGGCAAATGGCTTAGATATAAATTCCATGCAAAGCGGACAGCTCCAGCCATTCTATGAGCGAGGCAACGGGCGGGAAGCTTTGTTTTTTTATTTGCTTTGGGGAAGCGTGGAATTGTTTGGCAAAGGGCCGTGGCAACATCATATAATATCCGCGCTTATTGGCGTGCTGTCTGTGCTGGCGTGTTTCTTAGTTACCAGAAGGCTGTTTACTTTTAAAATTCAACCCGATGATAAACCGGGGCAAAACCGCGCAATAAATATCGCTTTACTCTCATCTTTTTTAATGGCCGTTTCAACTTGGCATACGGTTTTATCACGTACCGCATTTCGAGCGGTTATGATCCCCCTCTTCTCAGCCCTGATTTTTTATTTTCTGATTAAAACCTACCAAGCTGTGGAATTCAAAAAACGTTTGCTTTATGCCGCCCTTACCGGGGCAAGTTTTGCTTTAGGTTTTTATACTTATATCGCCTTCCGCATAATGGCTCCTGCTTTGTTTGCGGTTTTGCTTTGGCCGTTATTTGGGGCAGTGAGGCAAAAAATGCTGTGGTTTCAAATAAAAAAATATTTTTGGCCGGCTCTTGGCTTTTTGTTTGCTTTTTTTGTGTTTATTTTTCCTTTGGGAAAATATTTTTACGACCACCCAGGTTCGTTTATTGGCCGGGCCGGCCAGGTTAGCGTGTTTAACCCGGATCAATATACCTTTAACGGCGAGAAATTGCACGGTAATCCCCCATTGGGCGTAGTTTTGCCAGTGGTTATGGAAGTAACAAGAAAACAAATTTCCGGATTTTTTATCCAAGGAGATTTAAACTGGCGCTCCAATATTTCCGGCCAGCCTTTCCTCTCACAATTATACAGCCCGTTTTTTGGAGTTGGCTTACTGCTTGCAACTGTACTTGCGGTTTGGTATTTTTTCGCGCCGGTAAAAAAAGAAAAGTATTGGCCGTTCTTTTTGCTGGCTGTTTGGTTTTGGGGCATGTTGTTGCCGGTAGTGGCCACTGCCGAAGGCATTCCGCACGGGCTAAGAACCATTGGCGTTATCCCCGCTGTGTTTATTATTTCCGCCTGGATGCTTTACGAGTTTGGCGCGTTAATTTGGAAATTGCATAAAAAATTGTGGGACAGAGTGTTAACCCATTATAAAGATCCGCAATGGTTGCGCGACCATACGCTTACTCCTCCAAGAATGAGAATAGTAAATCTGGGGTTAAAGCTTGTTGTGGTTTGTTTTGTGTTGGCGCTAACCGGACAGGCGTACTTTTTATATTTTGTATACGCGGCTAATAGCCCAGAGAACTTTTATTATTTCCGTTCCGATTTAACCTCGGTCAGTAAATATTTGGTTGACCGTTGTCAACAATCTGTAATCTCTGGTGGGACGTCAACCAAAAATTCCACTTATTTAGTGGTAGATAAATTTTCCGTGCAAACTCCGGACTATTTAACCTCTGATCCCAAAGGTAATTTTAACAGTCCCTGTAATGTTCCCTATACTCAAGTTGACCCGGAAAATTCCTGGGAACTTCAAAACCTAAAACCCGGCGACGAAGTGGTATTTACCCAAAGCTCGGTGTTTGATACTAAAAAGTTTAAACAGTACCACCCAAATTTTGGCCTAAGCTTAGAATATCGAAACAAATTTCAACAAAGCATAATGGCGGTTTATAAAATTAAATAGATTTATGACAAACAACATGCCCGCCAAAAGCGGATCCGCCTTTGGCGGAAAAAAATATATTCCACTCATCATCATTTTAATTTTTGGTACACTGTTACGGTTTTACCATAATTTGGATATTGCCTTGTGGCACGATGAAGCTTTTTCCGCTTTAATGATTCGTTATCCTTGGGGAGAAATGCTGCAACGCTTAGGGTTAGATGTTCATCCGCCGATGTATTACATATTTTTGCGTTTTTGGCATTATATTTTTGGCGGCTCGCTTCTTTCTTTGCGGGGCTTTTCCATATTCTTTGGTACTGCCGCAATTTGGGCCGGGTATATGTTTACCAAAGAAGCTTTTAAAAATGAAAAAGCTGCTTTGTGGGCCGCGGTATTTATAGCCATTAATCCTTTCCAGCTCCAATATGTAAATGAAGCTCGAATGTATACCTTCGGCGCGTTTTTTGCGCTTATGGCCGCTTATTTTTTGGTTAAAGCTCTCCACTCTCATACACTCCTGTATGAGAGTGAAAAAATGAATATGCCGAATTTGCCGGAGAGTATAAACGCTAAGAAAAAAATGTTTTGGAATTATCTCGGGTTTACCTTGTCCATGGCAATTATTATTTATACCCACTATTATTTGTTCTTTACGGCCGCGGCTTTGGGCTTTTATGGGTTGTTATATTTATATTTTCATCATCAGGGCAGTTGGAAAAAGTACTTGCCGTTATTGTCATCGTTTTTAGTTATTATTCTTTCCTTCCTCCCTTGGCTAAAAACTTTTTTGTTTCAATATGGCCAGGTACAAGCCGGTTATTGGATTTCCAAAATGACTGTTTGGAGTATTCCCTCCACTTTTTGGGATATGCTTTTGGGTTTTGAACGCGACACCAACAAGCAAAGCACTCAAATAATGCTAATTTTAGTTACTCTGTTTAGTTTGTTTATGCTTTACCGGTTTTTGCGCAAGACGGAAAGTTTTGCCAAATGGTTGGCGGTGCTGGCTGTTCTCGCTCCCTTTGGCGGAGCCCTACTTTTTGCTTTAATGGCAAGATTAAAAGGCAGTGATTCATCGGTTTATTTAGACAGATATTTCTTATTCGGCAGTCTGTTTTATTCAGTCGCCCTGGCGGTGTGGCTAAAAGAGATTAAATTAAAATGGCTCGCTGTCTCCTTATTTATAATTTACTGTGGGTTGAATTTAACCGCTTACGCCCATTATTGGAATCAACTGGATGTAAAATCCAAACCCGGAATGGCCGCGGCCGCTAAATTCTTACAAGCCAATGTAGAACCAAAGCACCATGTGTTTGTTGGCACCTCGTATGAGTTTTTCAATTACAAATACTATGGTACGGTTTTAAATCCCATTCCTTCCGCTCCCCTGCTTTTTACTGGCGGTCGGCCTTTCGCTAAACAACTGTCTCATGTGGAAGGCGTGGCGCTCTTAACTGATGCAGATTTGGTACCGGATTTTATCAAAGCCGTAAGCAAGGAAGATACCGTCTGGCTGGTTTGGACCAAGGCTTTTGGCTCCAACAAGCCGGAAACTCCGCTAAATTGGATTAAGATTGATGAAAAAGAATACCAGGATGTTAGGCCTTACCCGGGCACTGTAATTTATGTGACGGAATACAAGGTCAATTAGACCGCGGATATGCGGTTGGAAATCAGATAACACAGATTAAAACCACCCCACCCTTGTTACAAAGAGCGGGGTGGTTTTAAAAACAAAATATTTTCAATTATAGGAGTTGTTCACAAAACTCACAAATGTGAGAGTTATGAACAACTAAAAAAATAATAATTAAAAATGCGGATTAAAACACCCTCTATTCATTGAGGGTGTTTTGGATTTGAGCTATTGGATTGTGGTGCCGATGAAGGGTTCACCGTCTAAAATATTTTGTAAATTTTTTAAATTGTGCCCGTCGGCTATAATTACTTTAAGTTTCAGCTTGGATGCGAGAGTGGCTGCTGTTGGGTCAAACGGCGCGTTTTCCCCCGGATCCCATTTATTGCCGACAATTTTTTTAAACTCAGCCCAGGAAATTTTGGTAATTTTTTTAGCATCTTTATACTTATTTGGGTCTTTATCGTAAACGTAGTCTATATTACTTAAGTTAATAACCATTTCCGCGCCATAAATTTTTGCCAGGCGCACCGCATCATCGTCTGTGCTTCTGCCCGGCATCCAGCCCCCGGCCACCAAGATATGCTCTGTAAATTTTACTTTTTTGTTTGGGTTTTTGACAATGGCCGGATGTACAAATTTGCCGAACATTAATCTAACCAAGTCCGCGTGTAGCCAAGTGGTGGCAATACCTAACCAATCTAAATCAACACTTGACGGTTTTGCGACTGCCTTTAAGCCTGTCTGAAAATCACGGCAGAGTTTGCCGCCGCCGGTAATTAAAATAAACCTGTTGCCTTTTTGGGCTTGCTTCAAAACCAGTTTTTTGAAAGCCGTTAAAAATTCAGTATCTATTTGCCCCGGATTAATTAACGAGCCGCCGACTGAAATTATAAAAAGTTTTTTTTGCATTGAAATTCTTAATTAGGAATTAAATTTTCCGGACTGCTGCTGGCGCTATTTTGGCTAGGCAACTTAACTTGGTTAACGCAAGGCTGAAATTTGTGGCAAACGTATCCCCTGTCTTTGTATCGCATATCTACATATTCAAGGCTTGCTATTTCCGCGTCTGAAAATTGAGAGAACAGTAATTTTAGCCGCCTGGCCAGCTCCGGGGCGTCGGTTTTAAAGTTAAATTTCAACTTAAATTCATTTTTGGTTATGGCAGTAATGTCAGCTTCGTTTAAAGAATCAATCTCATAGTAGTTAACTGGCGATTTTAAAATATCTTGAGCCTGGTCAAAAAACTGCTTTAACGACATTGCCGAATTAGAGGTAAAAGCCTGCTGACCGACATATAGAGATTCGTCATTTGTTAGTTTAATTAAAATTAACGTGCTTGGCAAGACGGAAGCGGCGTTTGCCTCAGCAGAAATAATTTTGGTAATTAGCCCGTCGTTAGCCATTGAATAATAGCCATTTTTAGATTCAATAATAAAAATATCTTGTCTGGGAACGACATTAATTATCAAAGTATTAAAATATACTTTAGTGATTTTTTCTACTTTTAGGATGCTTTGGTTGTTTTTAAGCAGGTATTTTTCCAGCCCTTTTGTGGAAAGCAAACTGAGATTTTTTTGCGGCCATGGTAGTTTTTTATTTAAATAAGATTCAACAACTTTCTGCGCAAAGCTCCGTTCGGGTTGTGTAATCCCGTTTATTTGAATTATTTTAACAAAAAGAAAATTTGGAATAAAAACAAGATAAATCAGCGAAATTAAAATAGACGCGATGATAATGCGCGTTAAAATTGACCCTAAGCCAATTTTAGACAAAAAAACTCCCCAATCGGTTTGTGGGAAAGTTTTTTTTTCACGTTTGTAATTACGTTGTCTGTCCAGCTGTTTTTGAAAGCCTTGGTTCTGAAAGCGCACACGCGAGTCAAATTTTTTTTTGTTTTGATTGAACATAAGAACACGGATATACTGATAATATGCGGACCTGCTGATTTCTACTGATGCGCTCAGATGAACGGCTATCCGCAGACATCCGTTGATCCGCGTTTTATCCGTATATCAGGGTTAACTTTTCTTAATAACTTCTTTGCCCACATACGGCCGCAAAATTTCCGGCACAATTACGGAGCCGTCTTTTTGTTGGTAGTTTTCCAAAATGGCAATTAAAATACGCGGTGAGGCAATGACGGTGTTATTTAAGGTGTAAACATATTTACTTTTACCTTCCTTGTCTTTGTATTTGATGTTTAATCTTCTGGCTTGCCAGTCGGTGAGGTTGGAGTCGGAGTGGGTCTCGCCAAAATTTTCGCGGGATGGCATCCATGTTTCAATGTCGTACATTTTATATTTACCCGCGCCCATATCGCCGGTGCAAATATTTAAAACCCGGTACGGCAGATTCAGGTCTTGCAGCATACTTTCGGCAATCTCGCGCATATTTTCCAGCCATTGGTCGCTTTCTAAAATATCCGCCTTGCACAAAATTACCTGTTCCACCTTCATAAATTCATGAATACGATAAATTCCCCGCGTGTCCTTACCGTAACTGCCGACCTCACTGCGGTAACAGGAAGAAACGCCACAGACTTTTATAGGCAGGTCTTTTTCATTTAATGTTTTTCCCTCATAGTAGGCCAGGAGGGACGGCTCGGATGTTCCTGCTAGATATTGGTGTTCCTTAACCTGTCCGGCCTCCAAAGAAGCGGGGTTGCCGATTTCATAAATTTCTTCCCGTCCGCCCGGAAAGTGCCCGCTGCCAAACAGCGCGGCTTCACGTACCAGCACCGGAGGGATCATAAGCGTAAATCCTTTTTCCCGCATTTTCTTTAAGGCGTGCCAGATAAGCCCGTACTGCATAAGCACTGCTTCATTTTTTAAGTAGTATCCGCGAAAGCCCGAGGTTTTCACGCCGGCTTCAGTATCTATTAAATCCAGGTCTTTGCCTAATGCAATATGGTCTTTAGTTTTATAGTCGAATTTTTTTGGAATGTCTTTAACTTTTTCCGGCTCTTTTGTCGGGTCCACAACGCCAATTTCTTTATTCCAATAGCGCCAGGGCACATTGCCGGTTGAATCCTTGCCGATTGGGGTCTCCGGGCTCGGGATGTTTGGAGTGAGCGCGATTAGCCGGTCATAATTTTCTAAAATTGGCCTAATTCGTTCTTTTAAGGCTTTTGTTTTTTCATCCACTTCCTTCATTTCCAAAAATTTAACTTTTTTTTCTTCTTCGGAAAGCTGGGGGATGCTTTTGGAAACGGCATTTTTTGTTGCCTGTAGGCTTTCCAGTTCAATTAAAAGATCGCGTCTTTGGGCATCAATATCCAAAAGTTCCTCCAAATCTAAATCCACGCGCTTATTGGCGATGGTGGTTTTTACCAGGTCTTGATTTTCACGGATGAATTTTATGTCGAGCATAGGGGTTTTCGTCATTGCGAGAAGCCAAGGGCTTTGGCTTGGCGACGTGGCAATCTCGCGAGTTAATTAAATTATTTTAGTATAAAATCTTACCAAAGAAGATTGAATAAATCTATTTTCTTTTGTCTTGAGCCTGCTTAGAATCAGAGATTGCTTCGGATGCACTCGCAATGACGACAAGAGGGTTTAATATTTAAGATTGTGAAAGCAATGTACAGCCTTCATAAATTAGGGGTAAGGTGTCTAAGTTTTTAATTTCTTCCAAGGAAAAATATTTTAATTCGCTAATTTCTTCGTCCAGTCCGGGAGAAAGCGTTCCGCCAACAATTTTACATTCGTAATGGAGTAACAAAATTTGTTGTTGGTCTTTTTCCAAGTTCCAAATATGAGACAAAACTTTTGGTAATAACTTAACTACTTCTACATCAACGCCGGCTTCTTCTTTAACTTCGCGTTTGATTGCTGTTTCCGGGTCTTCACCAAATTCAATTCCGCCGCCAACAAATTCCCATTTGTTGTGAGCATGCACAAGAGCTGGTTCATTTCTTCTGGCTAATAGTATTTCATTTTTATCGTTTGTTATTAGCGCGACAACAATTGTGTGCTGTTGAGGTTCCATATTCGGATCATTCGGATTTAATTCGGAGATTCGGATCGGACTTTTCTTTCATTGGCGGGAATACTACAGTTTCTCTTACCGATTTATCCATCAGCACCGCAAATAACCGCTCAGAAATACCAAAACCGGCGGCCGGAGGCATACCATATTCCATAGCTTCCATATAATCTTCATCCAACATTTGCGCTTCGGTGTCGCCTTCCTGGCGCAATTTCATTTGATCATTAAAACGGGAGCGCTGGTCAATTGGGTCATTAAGTTCGCCAAAACCTTTACCCAGTTCTGAGCCGTATGCCAAAATTTGCAACCTTTGCACCATTTTAGGATTATGCGGATCTTTTTTAGCCAAGGGCTCTAGTTCAATTGGTTGATTAATCAAAAATAGCGGTTTGTTCGTAGTAAGTTTGGAGCGGATAGATTTTTTAAAAATTAAATCAATCACCCGACCTTTGCCGGCAAAATCTTCGTAATTGATTTTGTGCTCATCAGCATATTTTTTCAACTCGTCAACATCAGTCGTGTTTAAGTCTATCCCCGTGTGTTCTTTAAACACATCAAAATAATTCACGCGCTCCCAATTGCCGCTCCAGTCTACCTCCGTACCTTGGTTGCTTAATTTAAGCGCGCCGAAAGTTTGTTCAATAACATATTGATACATCTCCTGTAAAAAATCCATCAGCTTTTCAAAATCGCCATAGGCCCAATAAAATTCCATTTGGGTGTAGTCCTGCAAGTGTTCCGGTGATATTCCTTCGTTGCGGAAAATGCGGCCAATTTCAAAAACTTTTTCATAACCGGCAACCAACATTTTTTTCAAGGGCAATTCCAAACTAATCCGCAAGTAAAAATTGCGGTCCAGCGCGTTGTGATGGGTAATAAACGGTTCAGCCTCGGCGCCGCCCGGAACTGCCTCTAAAACAGGCATTTCCAGCTCTAAAAAGCCCTTTTGCACCAGGAATGAACGCATCGAGGACCAAAAACGGTTTTTCTTGATGAAAATTTCTTTAACTGTCGGATCCATTATTATATCCAGGTACCGTTTGCGTAGTTTGATTTCCTCATCTTCCAGGCCATAGTGCTCAGAAGGCAGTGGCCTTAAACTTTTAGCTAATAGCTTATAGCTTATAGCATGCAATGTTTTTTCTTCGGTCTTGGTTTTAAATAATGTGCCGGAAATTTCTATAAAGTCGCCAATGTCAAAATTTTTCAGAAGAAATTTAAAATTGTCCGCGCCAACGTTGTCGGATTTAAATAAGACTTGGATTTTTGCAGAGCCATCTTCAATGTGGGAAAAAATTAACTTGCCCATATCGCGGAAGGAGCGGATACGTCCGACTAAGGTTATCTCCTGTGTTTGTAGTTCATCATAACCGTCGAGTGCTTGCTGGTTGGTGTGGGTACGGCTAGAAATAGAAGGATAAGGATCTATCCCCGCTTGTTTGATGGTTTCTAACTTTTGCTTCCTTATAGCAATGATGTCTTCAAGTCGTTCTGACATAGGTCTACAGAATTAAAATTAGTACGGATACTACAGAAAACTACAGAATCTAAATTTACAACGCATCTAGTAAAGAGGTTCTGTAGGCTTCGGTAGTGATTTTTGATTTTTTCTGTAGCCGTATTATAACAAAAACCGCTCTTTTGAGCAAAAAGAGCGGTTGAGTATCAATAG
>CAYIHW010000003.1:0-30725 GCA_964363335.1 uncultured Candidatus Saccharibacteria bacterium | reverse complement strand
CTAAAAAAGTCAAAAAAAACCGCTTAGGGTATCATAGTTGAATTAGAAAATACTCCCCGTTAGAAAATTTTTAGTAAGGGAAATTTCAGAAAATATGTCAAAATTTATAAGTATCGGCAATGTAAAAACTAAATTATTTTCCAACGGGGGTGAACTTATGGTATAATAAATTTAAAGTAATAGACTTGTTGCTTAATAATTTTTTGAAGCAAAATATGATATTTCAGACAAAACCGCAGTTTATAAATTTTGATGTTTAACCATAGTTAAGCGGAGAAATTTTTAACAAGGTTTTGGCGAAAGAGCATATTTTGGGCGAAAAATTATTAAGCAACAAGTCTAACACATTCTGAAATCAAAATAATCGCTAAATTAATTTAAACCTCTCTCCCTCCGCCACAGGTGGAGGCGCTCTCTCTTAGAAAGGAGAGAGTAAAAAAGGAACAATCTTTTGAATAATTTATTTTTTGAGCTTACCACAGTTCTAATTTTAGCGGGGCTGATTTCTTTTCTGGTTAGCCTGCTAAAGCAGCCAAGCATTATTGCTTATATTTTAACCGGCGTTATTGTCGGACCCTTGGGCTATTATCGCCTGCAACAAGGCGATACTTTTTTCGCCTTGGCGCAAATTGGCATTACATTGTTGCTGTTTATGGTAGGGTTGCAGTTGGACATTGCCAAACTAAAGCGCCTGGGAAAAACGGCATTGCTGGTCGCCTTGGGGCAAATTGTTTTTACCACCGGGATTGGCTACGTAATTTTACGGGCTTTGGGTTTAGGAGAAATCCCCTCTTTATACTTAGCCCCGGCGTTAACTTTTTCTTCCACCATAATAGTGGTCAAACTTTTGGGTGAAAAAAAAGATATGCAAAGTTTGTACGGCAAGCTGGTGGTGGGAATTTTTTTAACTCAAGATTTCGTAGCGATTTTAATTTTAATCGCGCTGTCCAGCATGGGTTCTAACCAAGGCGGTTTTTATTCCAGCCTGCCTTTGTGGCAAAGCATAATCATGGCTTTGGTGAGGGGTTTAATTTTGGTTTTAACGGTTTGGTGGCTGTCGGCCAAAGTCTTCCCAAAAATTTTGCAATATGTCGGCAGCAACGATGAGCTAATGCTGGTGCTGTCTTTAGCGTGGGCTTTGGGGTTGGCTAGCTTTGTATCCCTGCCATTTATGGGTTTTAGCTTGGAAATTGGCGGCTTTTTGGCCGGGCTTTCGTTGGCTCGTAGCGGTGTACATTATGAGATAAGCGGGAAAATAAAACCTATTCGTGATTTTTTTATTATTATATTTTTTATTGTCCTGGGTTCGGGGCTTGTCTTAGATAATCTAGCTGCATTGTCGGGACAGGCTCTTTGGCTGTCTTTGTTTGTATTAATCGGCAACCCTCTTATTGTTATGATTCTTTTGGGGCTTTCCGGATATAAGCCCCGCACCGGGTTTATGGCCGGGGTCACCGTGGCTCAAGTTTCCGAGTTTAGTTTAATTTTAGTCACCGCCGGCTTTCAGCTCGGTCATTTGCAAAAAGCCGATGTCGCTTTAATGACTTTAGTTGCGATAGTAACAATCGGATTTTCATCGTATATGATAATGTATGCGTCGCAGATTTATGAAAAACTAAAATTTATTTTAAAATATTTTGACTTTCGAAAAGGCGTGGCGGAAAAGCATGGCCATACGGCAGTGTTAAAAAACCATATTGTTTTGGTTGGCGCTCATCGTTTGGGGCATCATTTGATCGATGCGCTTAAAAAACAAAAAACTCCTTTTGTAATTGTGGATTTTGACCCGGAAATCATTGAGCAATATATAGATAAAGGGTATTTGGCCGTTTGCGGCGACATTACCGACGGTTTTATTCAAGAGCAAGTTAACATTGCTTCGGCTAAATTAATTATTTCAACCGTGCCGGACTTCCGCGACAACCTCTCACTCTTGCATTTTATTAAAGCCGCCACTGTCGGTAAGCGGATTAAACCCAAATTAATTTTTATTGCCCAGGACGAAGCCGAAACCAAAATTTTGTACGAAAAAAATATCGATTACGTTATTTCCCCGCACTTTATGGGCGGGTTGCACTTAGCTAAAATTTTAGCCGGACGCGAACTCTCCTCGGGTTTAAAAAAATTGCGCGAACATCATTTGGAAATATTGTTAAACCAATAAAAGTCAATCATTTGTAAAATTCACGGCCGTGAAAATTACACACGCTTATGTCTAATCGGTACGGGCCATTTGTAAATTTATTTTTAGAGGCGCTGGATTTTGATGTCCCGCTATACCCTCTTGAAACGACATATGAATGGATGAAGAGAAAACAAAGGAACGAAGTAACTAGGAAAAAATTCCAAGAGACAGCCTGGCGCCTAAAAAGACAGGGTTATTTTGAAATTGTTGAAAAACAAAATCAAAAGTTTATAAAATTAACAAGTAAAGGCAAGCTGGAAAAATTAATTAGAAAAGCAAATATAATAAAACAGCCAAAGTGGGATGGGAAATGGCGCGTTATAATTTTTGATATTCCGGAAAATTCCCGACCACAAAGAGATAAATTTAGAAATCTACTAAAGGTTAATAAATTTGTTAAGCTCCAGGCAAGTGTTTTTATTTGTCCCTATTCATTTAATAAGGAAGCAATAGAGTTTCTTAACGAGTCGGGGCTATCTGACTATGTTCGTATTATGAGGGTTGATAAAATGGATAACGATAAGGAATTGAGAAAGAAATTTCATTTGCAATTTTCACGGCCGTGAAAATTGCAAATGAAAGAAATGGTTTGACTGGCTACGCAAAGAAAAGGTAATATATAAGCATGCTTAAACTCTATAATACACTGACCAAACGGTTGGAAGAAATACCAAAACCCGCCAGAGGCGGGTTCGCCTCTGGCGGAAAAGACCACTTAAATTTATATACTTGTGGGCCGACGGTTTATAATTCGGCCCACATTGGCAACTTACGTTCTTATATTTTGGCCGACTTTCTTTATCGAACGCTTAAATTTGAGGGCTATAACCCCAACTGGGTTATGAATATTACGGATATTGATGATAAAACTATTAAAGGGGTGGTGGAAAAATTTGGGGTAGCAGCAAGTGTGGTAAATTTGCGCGAGTTTACTGAAGTTTTTATTGATGGTTTTTTGCAAGATTTGCGCGAAGTAAATGTCAGCGTGGACGAAATAACTTTTGTTCGCGTGACTAATGTTATGCCGCAAATTCAGGAATTTATTGTGGAGCTAATAAATAAAGGCTACGCCTACAAGGCCGATGATGGCAGTGTGTATTTTAGTATTGAAAAATATCAAGCAGATTTTGGTGATTATGGCGAGCTGGTTGGTGAAAAATTTTTGGAAGGGAAAAAAGTCGGTGCTCGCGTGGCAGTGGACGAATACGAAAAAGAAAATTTAAGCGACTTTGCTTTATGGAAAGCGCATAATGAAGCAACTGACGGTCAAATTTTTTGGGACCATCCGGTTTTGGGAAAAGGCCGTCCAGGCTGGCACATTGAGTGTTCGGTAATTAACCGCGTGGCATTTAACGGCGAGGTTACCGATATTCACACCGGTGGTGTGGATTTAATCTTCCCGCATCACACCAATGAAATTGCTCAAAGCCAAGCTCTATTGGGTAAAAATAATTTTGTACATCATTGGTTCCATTCTGAGCATTTACTTGTTGACGGAAAAAAAATGTCCAAGAGCTTGGGAAATATTTACACTTTGAAGGATTTTTCTGAATATAAACCAGTGGCAGGAACAGTATTCCGTTCTACTATTTCCGGTGCCCATTATCAGAGCCAAATGAACTTTTTGATGGAAAATTTTAAACACCAGGGACGTCTAAAAACCCAAATGGGTCGGCAAGCAGAAAATATTTACGACGGCGTTTTGGCCGCGGTCGATGATAACCTTAACATACCAAAAGCTGTAGGCCTAAGCATTAAACATAATAATGGTTTCATAGTTCCTTATGAAGTTTTTGGACTTGGAATAGATGAGTCCAAAATCAAGAATTTGGAAGCTGTAACTGATCCTGCTGTCATCAGATTGCGGGATCAAAGATTGCAGGCACGAGATCTAAAAGATTTTGTTAAATCAGACGAACTTAGAAAACACATTGAAGCCTTGGGTTATGAGGTTTTGGACACCCCGGAAGGCCAGAAAATCAAGAAGAAAATCACTCTTTAGCTTATCCCCCTCCTTTCCCCCATTCTTACACAATAGCCCCCAATTGGGGGCTATTTAGCCCTTTTAAGCCTTGTTAAAAACAGCTATAATAGCTTGTAGTAATTTTCAACATATTTATGGATAATTCTATAGTTCAACGCATGCCGCCGCAAAATATGGAAGCGGAAATGTCGGTTTTGGGCAGTTTAATGCTAGACAAAGACGCGCTAATTAAAATCGGCGACGTGGTTTCGGCCGACGATTTTTACGACGACCGGCACAAATTAATTTTTGAAGCGGCCGTCGCTTTGTCCGAAAAAAATATTTCCATAGATATTTTGACTATGACCAACTGGCTGGAAGAAAGAAAAATTTTGGAGAAAGTCGGCGGCAGCAGTTATTTAACCCAATTGGTTAACGAAGTCCCCTCTTCCGCTCATATTTCCCACTACGCTTTTATTGTGCGCAAAAAAGGCGCCTTAAGAAAACTTATCGGCGCGGCCGGCGAAATGACCAACATGGCGTTTAATGAAGAGGGCGACATGGAAGATATTCTAGATTCCGCGGAACAAAAATTATTTAACATTTCTCAAAAGCATTTAAAACAGAATTTTGTTTCTATTGGCAATATTTTACATGCCACTTTTGAAAGAATCGATGAACTGCATCGGGAAAAAGGCAAGCTGAGGGGACTGCCAACCGGCTATGTCGATTTAGACAATCATCTTGGCGGTTTGCAAAAATCCGATTTGATAATTCTGGCCGCGCGGCCTTCTATGGGAAAGACTTCTTTGGCTTTGGATATTATGCGCCATATTGCTGTTAACGCCAGAGTGCCGGTGGGAATTTTTTCTTTGGAAATGAGTAAAGATCAATTAGTCGATCGTTTGCTTTCCTCCCAAAGCGACGTGAACTTGTGGAAAATCCGCACCGGGCATTTAAACGATGATGACTTTGAACAAATTGGCCAGGCTATGGGCGAATTGTCCGAAGCCCCAATTTACATTGATGACGCGGCCGGCAGTAATATTATGGAAGTCCGTACTAAAGCAAGGCGTCTGCAATCCGAACACGGCGTGGGGTTAATCGTCGTGGATTATTTGCAGTTAATGGAAGGCCGGAGTACGGAAAACCGCGTGCAGGAAGTTTCGGAAATTTCCCGTTCCTTAAAATTGCTGGCCCGTGAATTAAACATCCCCGTGTTGGCGTTGTCCCAGCTGTCCCGTGGCGTGGAAAACAGACCAGACAAAGTTCCGCAACTGGCTGACTTGCGCGAATCCGGATCTATTGAACAAGATGCCGACGTGGTTATGTTTATTTACCGCGAAGAAATGTATAAAGGGAAAGATTCCCGCCGGCCGCATATTGCCGAAATTCATATTAAAAAACATAGAAATGGCCCCGTAGGCCAGGTGGATTTATTCTTTGAAGCGGAAAAAGCCTCGTTTAGAAATCTTGATAAAAGTTTTGACGTTTCCCCGCAAACCGTAATGAACAGCATGGTGCCGGGAGAAGAACAGACATAAAAATCCAAATTACAAATTCCCAATTTCCAATGGCTGACCCATTTGGACATTTAGGCTTTAGGATTTTATTTGGCATTGGGAATTGGGAATTTGAAATTAATTTTACTAGGTGTTAGAAATTTAAATGACCAAACTCCCCTCTTCTCTCCAAAAATTAATCAACGAACTCGGACGTCTTCCCGGTGTGGGCCTAAAAACCGCCCAGCGGTTGGCTTTTTATTTGCTTAAACAAGATAATATTGATATTACCAATTTATCACAAAGTATTGCCAATATAAAAATGGGAATAATTTTCTGTTCCGTTTGCCACAATATGGGCGAGATTGACCCTTGTACGACCTGCGTTGATGTCCGCCGCGACCATTCATTAGTTTGCGTGGTTGAAGAACCACTGGATGCTCAAGCAATTGATAAAGGCGGGCAATACAACGGCGTATTCCATATTTTAGGCGGAGTTCTAAACCCGCTTGAAGGCATTGGACCGGAAAGTTTGGAAATTGAATCCCTGCTGGCAAGAATTAAGAATCAAGAATTAAGAATTAAGGAAGTAATCATCGCAACCAATCCAAGTCTTGAGGGAGAAACTACCGCCATGCATCTTTCAAAAGTAATTAAACAAGTCAGTCAGGAAATCAAGATCACCCGCATTGCTCGTGGCTTGCCTATGGGTGGTGACTTGGAATATGCGGATGATATAACTTTAATGCGAGCAATGGAAGGAAGAAGAGAATACTAATTTCCAATATCAAATTTTCAATATTAAAACACCCCGATTTACGGGGTGTTTTAATTTATGCTTTAACTATTTCGATTTCTGTGTAAGCTTGGCGGGCGCCGATTTTGCGGCGGTACTTGCTCTTGGCTTTATATTTTAAAACATGGATTTTTTTGCCTCGGCCTTGTTTTAAAACTTTGCCTTCTACCACCGCGCCGGAAACGTACGGCTTGCCGACTTCCGCACTTTTGCCGTCGGAGGCGAATAAGACTTTATCAAATTTAATGGTGGAGCCTTCTTCCACAACCAATTTTTCAACTTGAATTTTATCGCCTTTGGAAACCAGATACTGTTTTCCGCCTGTTTCTATAATAGCTAACATAAGAATAGTGATTAGTAAATAGTGATTAGAGAATAACTCTAATAGTCTATCATTTTTGTTCGATTTTGTCAATTGTCCTGGCCTGAAGAAGTGTCCCTTCTTCCAACTAGAAAATATGGTGTAATTAATTTATTTACCTTTGAGATTTCACAAACCCAGCTGCAACCGCCTCCCCTTCTAAATTAAAACATTGCTCGGGCTTTACTGTTTTGTAAAATGCTCCGCCGCTGACGTGATAAATTTTTTTCCCGGCGGAAGAAATATTTCCTTTTATGAGACAGCTCTGTCCAGGTGTTGAACTCGCTACCGGAACTGTCCCCTGACCAACAACTTTAACTGCAGTTTCTGTTTCTTGAACAATTGGTTTTTTCTCCTGGTTTGTGGTATAATTATTTTGTGGCTTTATTCTTTCCCTGCGGAATTCCCGCTCATAGCGGCCGGTGCCGAAGCCAACGATAAAGACCAAAACAAAGCACACGGCTACTACCAGCTGTTGCTTATTTTCTTTTTTTTCTAGCCAATCTTTAATTTCTTGATAAGAGATCATTTACATATATTATAGCACTTTTTTCAAACTTTTATGCGATACGCATTTGTTTTAGGCAGAGTTTACACCTTATCTATTGCAGAATTAGCCGCGGTTTTAGAAAAACCCGATCCGGCTTTGGGCCTTAGTGGAGCACCGGCTAAAATTTTGGAGAGCTCTCCGGAAATTTTGGTTATAGAAACCGAATTATCTTTGAACGCGGAAAAATTGCAAAAAAAACTTGGCGGTTTAGTCAAAATTTTAGAGGTGGTGGATATGGTGAAAAAACGCGAGGCAGAATCTATCAACTTCGCCCTAAAGCATTACTTTAGGCCCGGAATTTTAAAAAAACAATTTTTCAAAGATTACAAAGGCAAGGTGCAGTTCGGAATTAGCATCTATCTTTTAGATATGGAATTATTAAGGCCGCCGGTATCGCAAGGCAGGCAAGAGCACGGCTCGTTTAACAGCATTTTTGCCGAGCCAAAGCGCATTGGCATGATGATAAAAAAAGGTCTTACTGAAACCGGAGCCAGCGTTAGATTGGTGTTGCCGGAATTCAATTCCCTTTCCCTCGCGTCGGTAGTGGTAACAAAAAATTTGCTCTTACAGAAAGGCGCGGAAATTTGCATACTGGCCGGAAAAGACCGGGTCTATACCGCCAAAACCGTTGCGGTACAAGACTTTGAAGACTACGGCCGGCGTGATTATCAACGCCCGGTGAGGGATGAAAAGCAAGGCATGATTCCTCCAAAAGTTGCCCAAATTATGCTTAACCTCTCAGGTACTAAAGCCGGCGACACGATTTTAGATCCATTCTGCGGCATTGGCACAATAGTTCAAGAAGGCATTTTGCTTGGCTATAAAATGCTGGGCAGTGACATAAACAAAAAAGCCATTTTAGGCAGCGAACAAAACCTGGAATGGTTTCGCAATCGCTATAAAATTTCTCCCGGCAAGTACCATGTGGAGGTTGCTGATGCGCAAAAGGTTGCCGGTCTGCTATCTGCTCAAAAAATCAATGCCGTAGTCACCGAAGGAACCTTAGGTCCTATTTATGGCAAATACCCTAAACCAGAAGAAATTACTGCCAATTTTAGCGATTTAACCAAGCTCCACAGCGCCTGCCTGGCAGAATTCAGCAAATTCCTGCCGCCAAAAGGACGAGTTGTTATGTGCATACCGGCTTATAAAAAGACCCGTGACCTCTACGAAATGCTTCCCAGCCTTGACTTTGCTGAAACTTTAGGATATAATTTATTGGATATTATTTCTCCCAGTTTGGCGAAAAAAATGAAGTTTTTAAGGTTTACAAACCGCGATACCGCGATTTATGACCGCAAGGACCAAGTTGTGGCAAGGGAAATAGTTATCTTTGAAAAAGTTTAATCAACCACGAACACACGAAAAACACGAATACCACAAAACGGCTTCGTGAAATTAGTGAGGTTAGTGAGTTAGTGGAGAATTATGGCTCATAAAAAAGCAGGCGGCAGTACAGCACTTGGCCGCGATTCAATTAGTAAACGCTTAGGCGTCAAAATCTTCGGTGATCAGGCCACTAAAAAAGGCCAGGTTTTAGTTAGACAAAAGGGTACAAAATACCACCCGGGCAAGAATGTTCAAATCGGTGGAGACTCCACTCTCTATGCCTTAACTGACGGTATGGTGAAATTCCAAAGCAAGATGGTACGAAAATTCCACGGCAACTTAAAAAGAACCAGAATCGTCAACGTGGTACCGGTAAAAAAGTAACTCTTTTATTTTTAAAATCCTCTCCGGTTCGGAGAGGATTTTTTTGCGTAATCAGGGTCTGTTGCCGAATGGGCTTTTTGCCCTGATAACGCCGCGCTTTGCACGGCACTCTGCAATGATGTTTTTTGCAGACTGCAAGCCCCGCCCCGCCGACTGCCTCCATGTTTTCAAGATTTGCGATTAGTATACTGCAAATTTTACCAACCAATAATCAGCTTTAGCTGTGCTTTTTCTAGCAGTATAAACTCTTTGATAGAAAGTAAATGCAAATTTGAATAATTTGCTGCTTCAAGAGCTCCATCAGAAAAACCACTCAACGATACTATCATACCACCAGTAGCACCTTGAATGCCAATAGTACCTACGAAGTCTCTCACAAATGCAGGACCAATTTTGTTCTTCATGGCCTTACATTGTAAAATAAATTTTTCATTTTGATTATTTATAACAATATCCACGCCTTCATCCCCACTTAATTTTGTATTTACAGCATTATAACCGAATTGATTTAACCTTTTTGTGACCTCAAATTCAAAATTTTGCCAAGATAAATTATTCCAGTATTCTAAATTATTTTTATAAATAAAAAATTGAGCTCCTAAATAAATAATAAGGTTTTTATATTTTACCATCCTCGCTGTATATAAATTTGCAATCCCCTCAGCCATTGGGTTAACAATGAAGAATATAATAAATCCACCTCCTAGAGTAACGACCACGAAATTACCTAAGACAGACGATGCGCTTTTAACATCTGAAATATTGTATGACACTAGAGTTATGAGCATTAGGCATAACAGAACAAGCACTACACGCGCCGTATTTAAAAAAGTCTTTCTTTTATTATCAACTATTTTAATAGAATCTTCAACATCCACATTTATGTCATCAGACAAATGGTTTTCAGCATGTATGTCAGTAGTGATTTTTAAAAATAACTGTTGGCTACAGGGTATGCCAATAAGTTTTTTTGCCAAAAAGGGTGTGCCTGCATATCTAAAAAAATCCTCAGGCGATATATCTGATTTCCCATAAAAATCAGAGGCCTGAGAAATTTGTCTTTGAATATTTTTAACTGAAATTCTTTTCATAGGTAGTAAAAGGTGTCAGGTACTTTTTTCATGCACTGTTTTCAAGTTTTCCAGCCAGGATGATTTTTCATCAACAATTGCCAATCAACAAATTTTGCAATATTTAAAAAACATTCGGTATCAATATAAATTTTCCCAAATCCGAATTTTTTTGAAAGTTTCATCGTGTTTATTAAATGGTTCTTTCCGTCTTCAATTTCTTTGATAAATTTATCAATAATTTCTTGATTTGAATTATTTTTTATTGTAAATTCCGGAAAAAATTTACCCATCCATCTAATTCTTTTATTTTTTACTTCCACCGACATTCTTTTGTTTTCAACAAAATAATATTCCCCTCTCATTTGGTCACCTAATACAAATAATCTAATGAAGCCTATTATCAAATTATATTGCCAAGATACCTTGTTTAAATTTCTAACGACAGATTCCTGTATTTCTCCATCTGTAGCCATAGTTGTTTTTCCTGCCGATTTATAAACTGTATCATATTGACTACGGACAGAATCAAATTCTGCCTTTATTTCTTTCGTAACATGCTCATAATACTCTTGTTCATTGCAATAATATATTGGTATTTCAAAAAAATGTTTATCTCCTAGCATAAAACTATATTTTTTTCTCAAATATAACGGCGTAAACTACTAAGACAACAATAACTATGAAATAAAATAAACTGTTGCGGAATTCATATAGGCTATATATTAGATGACTAATTCATCAAAGTATTTTTCAGCCTTTTCTAAATTATCAGATTCAAATAGTTTTTTCATTTTTCTCGCCGGTTCACCCATACTGATTTCTTTGGGTGCTTCGAAAATAGCAAATTTTTTATAATACTTTGTCAACCAATATCCATTTTTTTCTCTTAACTTGAAAATATTTTCCATAAATCAAAAAAAGTGATTACTGTTAAAATTTTCTAATTATTTTTTTGTGTTTTTATCCAGTCCGCTTGGGATTGTTTAAGGGCAGGTAAAAGGTTCTCTCTCCATTTCGGATCATTCCAAAGTTTTGCAGCTTGCAATAACGATTCCGCATCATCATTATATACAAGCAAAAATGCTTCACATGATTCTATTGCCCGCACTATTTCTAAATTTCCGTTGTTGTGATGGTGTTCCGCTACCATATTACAAGCTTCCTGAATTATATTTTTAGGAAAAGGCAAAATTGATTCAGGCGCACTAGCACCAAAAAGTAAAAGGGCTATTCGGTTAAAATACTCCACGTGTTTACCCCAAATTTTAACAATCTTATCAGCTTCATCAAGTGTCATATTTTATCAGTTTATTTTTATAAGGGAGTTCCTATTACGCTGGCCGCGCATGGGTGAGTGGGGCAAGGCCAGCTATCAACTATAGACTTTTGTCTTCTGCAGTCGCCGGGGCGGGGCTTGCACTCTGCAAAAAAGCATCATTGCAGAGTGCCGCGCAAAGCGCAACGTTATCAGGCATGGCATTATCTTTGTATATTTACCCCGTGTAAATTGAAAGATATAATGAAATAGCTCCTAAGAAATCGTAACTTTAAGCTTTGCGTCCATAGCGGCCGCGACTTTTTGCAGAAATTTAAAGGAGGGGTTGTAGCTACCACCTTCTAGGCGGGCAACAGCTGACTGTTTAGTGCCCATTTTTTTTGCCAACTGCGCCTGGGTCATTTTCTTTTGGATGCGTTTTCGTATAACCGAGGCAATCATCTCAAACTCTGGACTAAGGGCATTATAGGCCTCTTTAACTTTTTCATTTTTAAATAATTCACTTTTGATTTCTTCAGAATTGTGAAACTTCAGTTTTTTCATTGGTATCTTATTAATTACCAATAGTATAACTTATAAGTTATACGCCTGTCAAGAGTTTTTTTCTTGTTAAAGCTAGTTGTATTTCCTTGGATGGTATTTTTTGGGACTTTTTCACAAAGCCATGCAAAAGATAAGCTGAATTTTTATAGAAAACATAAAATATCCTAACTTCCTGCTGGCCCCTAATTCTTAGCTCAAAAAGTCCGCTTGCGACTTTTTTGCTTAAAGGCATACTTAATTCATACCCAAATTGTTCCAACAAATCCCTGACATGTTGATATTTGGCCTGTGTATTAGGCTGAAGCGAAAAAATAAATTTGAGTACGCTTTCCTCGACTTGTACCTGCATGAAATTATTTTTTTAATTTTACAACCGCTTTCATAAACCCGACAAACAGCGGGTGCGGGGACAACGGGCGGGATTGGAATTCCGGATGAAACTGGCTGGCCACAAAATAAGGGTGATCTTTTAGCTCAATAATTTCAACCAGTTTGCCGTCCGGGGTAGTACCGGAAATAACCAAGCCGGCTTCAACCAATTTTTCCCGATATTCATTATTAAATTCATAGCGGTGGCGGTGGCGTTCGCTAATTTTTGCCTTGCCGGTTTTGTTTATAAGGCCCGCCGCAAGATAAGCTTTCTCCGTAATAGTCCCGCGGGTAATTACACAATCCCAAGCCCCTAGGCGCATGGTCGCGCCATATTCGCGATTTAATAATTTCTTTTCCTGGTCGGGCATAATATGAATTACCGGGTGCGGGGTGTCATCATCCACTTCTGTGGTATTGGAATTTATTAACTTGGCGACATTGCGAGCAAATTCAATCGTGGCCATTTGCATACCATAGCATAATCCCAAGTACGGTAGTTTATTTTCCCGGGCATATTGGATAGTTTGGATCATTCCCTCTGTTCCCCTACTGCCGAAGCCCCCCGGTACCACAATGCCGTCAAATTCGCCTAAAACGGCCTTTGCGCCCTTTTTTTCCACATCTATGCTGGAAACCCAGTGCAAGTTGGCTTTAACGCCGCTTTGCCACGAAGCATGCTTAATGGCTTCCACTACGGAAATATAAACATCGGCCAATTTGTAAGCGCCGGTTTCATAATACTTGCCGACCACTCCAATATTAACCACTTTTTTGGAAGCATTAGCGCGGGTAATCCTGCCCACCAAATTTTTCCACTCTCGAAAATTATTCTTTCTCGGTTTCATTTTAAACTTTTCTAAAATTTTGTTCGTAAATTTTTGCTGGTCAAAATTTAAGGGTACGCGGTAAATAGAATCCACGTTCGGCGCGGCAATAATGTTAGTGGCCGGAATGTTGCAAGTCCAAGCTAAAGTTTCTTTGCGGCGATCGTCCACCGACTGTTCGGCGCGAGCTACCAAAAAGTCCGGTTGAATGCCGCTGGCAATAAGCAACTTTACCGAGGTCTGAGCCGGCTTGCTTTTCATTTCGCCTACACTGGGCGGAGTGGGTAAATACGCCACATGCACATGCAGGACGTCGCGATTGTCGCGATACTTCATAATCCGGTTGGCTTCCACAAACAAAATATTTTGGTACTCCCCTACTGTGCCGCCAATTTCCGCGATGACAAAATCCGCTTTGCGTTCCTGCGCGGCTTGTTCCAGACGGCGAATAATTTCTTCCGGTACATGCATAGCAACTTCCACATCTTCCCCGTCATATCCAAAATTACGTTCTTTTTGGATAATGTGCTGGTACAGCTGGCCATTGGTTAAATAGTTGGAGCTGGTTAAGTCCGTATTCATAAACCGCTCGTAGTTGCCCAAGTCCTGGTCGGTTTCCATGCCGTCTTTGGTGACAAACACTTCACCATGTTCCTGCGGGCGAATAGTCCCGGCATCCACATTCAAATAGGCATCCATTTTTACCGGCGCCACGCGGTACCCGCGCGATTCCAGCAAGAGGGATAAAGAAGCGGTCGTCACTCCCTTCCCTACCGAGGAAATAACTCCTCCGGAAACAAAAATAAATTTAGTATTCAACTTTTTGGCTTTGCGTGGTTTAATATGGTAGGACATAGGTTAATTGATCATAATTAATTAAAATTAAATAAAATTGAGCAAAAATTAAAAAGTTATTTTGAACTTACACAGCTCCCAGGACCATTACAATCTTCAGTACAGGGACCGTTGGGCGAACATTTACTTGGCAAACATACAGGAACGCACCCGCTCGGGCAATTACCAAAGTTATAATCTTCGCACTTTTGAACCGCTTTTTGTAAATTTGTAAATTTAAAAGTTTGAGTAAAAAGTTTAAATATCTCATCGGAAACACTATTAACTACCTCATATAGCTTATCTTGGTTTTTAAAAACTAAAGCATTATACGGGTAATTACCGGGAATACTTTTATAATATATTGCTTCCTTGCCATCTACAATCTGAGGGGTTTTTTCTGCCATATTCTCAAGCTTTATTCCATTAATTCTGAAAAAAGTCTGTTCTATATTCTCAAAAGGCATCATCGATATTACTGCAACTGAAATATTATACGTACTTGATTTATAGATGCTTATGACTGTGCTGCTAGAAGTGGTTGATGATTCAAATTGCCATGTAGCAGGATACTGAAACTCAAACCCATATTGGTCGTTTTTATAAGTTTTCCAATTTGAGGTATCCGATATTCCGACTTTCTGATTCTCCGATACTCCGGCCTCATGCTTTGGCAAGCTGCTTTGTGTTTCTTCGTAAATCTTTTGTCGATACTGATTACTCCAAACGGAAAAAATTACTAAAGCAATACCGGAAAATAAAAAGACAAAAATAAACACCAAAGAAAGCATTTTTAGCTTTGGATTTGTTTCCCACATATTTGGTTTTGGTTCAAGATTGTCTATCATTTTTTATTCTGCCTCTACATTAATCTTGGTTTCCGCAACTATACCGGAAGCCAGGCGGACTTTTACCTGGTGAAGGCCTAAAGTTTTAATGACCCCGGCAATTTTAATTTGGCTTTTTTCTAATTCTAAGCCTCCGCCAAAGGCGGATCCGCCTTTGGCGGACATTTTGTTATTTATAGCCAAAACTATATCTTTTTCGTGTACACTGGAAAATATCTGGCCCTTTTCCCCGACTTTAATTTTTAAAGTAAAGGTGCGTTTTTCTAAATCCGATTTTAAATTTCTTAATTTCTCAGTTTCCTTTAATTTCTTTGCCTGAGCTTCTTTTTGCTCTTTGACCACCTTAGCCTGAATTTGGGGTGTAGCAATTTGCGCAAAACCTTTGGCAACCAAAAAATTATTGCCATAACCTTCGCTAACTTCTTTAATCTCCCCTTTTTTGCCCGCGCCGGGGGCGTCTTTTACAAATATAACTTTCATACTATTCGCTGACTTACGCGGAATTTAACGCGGACTAACGCGGAAGACTGCAATTTTCTGCGTCTTTCTGCGTAAAGTTCAGCGCGTTTCCGCGATTACTAATAAAAAAAACTCTCCTTTTTCTTCCAAATTAAAAACAATTTTGGAAAATTTATAAGAGAGTCCCGTGTCTTCGTTTTCCTATAAGCTAGTAGCTAACAGCTAGAAGCTAATAAGGGCTCTTTGTTAGTATACTTGAGAGAGAAAATATGTCAAATTTGCTTATATTTTCAAATACTTTCTAACCGCCAAAAAAGTAGAACTAATGGACAATACTACCGAGAGCCCAAACAAAATTACTAACAAATAAGCGTAATTAAAGACGCTATTATTATACAAACTCACCTGAGGACTGACGTAATTGGTTACTGCCGGAATGATCTTGGTGAATACCGGAATAAACAGCAGGCCGGTTATGACGGTGGAAAAAATACTATACAGCAGGCTCTCAATTAAAAACGGCCCGCGAATATACCAATTGGTCGCTCCAACCAGGCGCATAATTTCCACTTCTTCCTTGCGGTTATAAATAGTCAACGTAATGGTGTTATAAATTACCAAAATCGCTATTAGCGCGAACACGGCAAAGAGAGCAAGCCCAAAAGTAATAATAAACTTTAAAACTTTGGTTAACCGTTCAATAATAACCCGGTTGTCTTCAAAATTAACCTTGTCCACGAAGCTGCCATACTTTTCCGATTGCATCTTTTCCGCCACGGCCGGGTAATCTTCTAAATTGTTGGCTTTTATATGAAAAGTCGCCGGGAGTGGGTTCTCGTTTAATTCATTTAAGGACTGCATTATGAGCTGATCATTTTGGTGTTTGGCTTTAAAATCTTCAAATGCTCGCGTAGCGGAAACATAGACCACCTCTTTTACCTTTGGGTCTTGGGAAATTTCCGTTTTAATGTTGTTAATTTGCTCTTCGGCCAACCCAATTTTAAAATACACGCTAATATCCACGGTGTTTTGAATGGTTTTGATGGAATAGTTAGTTAGCACAAACAGCAAAAACAACGTGGAAAAAATTACCAAAGTTATGGTCATGACCATTGTCGCGGCCATAGATAACCACAAGTTGCGAACAAAGTTCGTAGCTCCGGTTTTAATTACTCGTAAAAATGAAATGGAATCAAACATGAAGATATTAAGTAAAATTTTTTAATTAAATAAAATCAAATGAAATTCATTGAAGTAAATTTTGGTCAATTTTACTTAATTTTATTTAATTTTGGTCAATTACAACTTGTATTTACCTTTTTGTTGTTCAATAGTAATTTTTCCGCCTTCCATAGTAATAACGCGTTTTTTTATTTTATTCACTAAATCCGCCGCGTGAGTGGCTAAAATAACGGTTGTCCCCAGCTGATTAATTTTCATTAGCAAATCTATAACTTCAGCGGCATTAACCTCATCTAAATTTCCGGTTGGTTCATCTGCAAGCAACAACAAAGGCCGGTGCGATAAAGCCCGAGCAATAGCCACGCGTTGTTTTTCTCCACCGGACATTTCGTGCGGAAAGCTGTCTCGTTTATGCAACAAGCCGACTAAATCCAAAATTTTTGGCACTTCGACTTTAATTTTATTCAAACGATGCCCGCAAACTTCCATGGCAAAAGCCACGTTTTCAAACGCTGTGCGTCTGGGCAGGAGCTTAATATCCTGAAAAACCATGCCAATTTTTCGGCGCAAATAAGGTAGGTCAGACTTTTTAACTTTGGTAATATCAACATCATCAATAAAAATTTTTCCGCCGTCAATTATTTCTTCGCGGATAATTAATTTCAGCAAAGTAGACTTTCCGGCGCCGGAAAGCCCCACAAGCGAGACGAACTCCCCCCGATGGACCTGCAAATTAATGCCATCTAAGGCTCGTTGATGGTTATATTTTTTTACAACATTTTCAAATTTTATCATTTTTATTTCAGAAAGTCGGCCAATTTACAAATTGATATATTTATTATACCACGTCTTGTTGATTACTGGCCAATTTATTTACTTACTGGCTTGTTGTTCCAAATATTGTTCCGCAAACTCGTCCAGTTCGCCGTTTAAAACGCTTTCTGGGTCCGAGGTTTCCAGACCGGTACGGTGGTCTTTTACCATTTTATAGGGATGTAACACATAAGAGCGGATTTGGTTTCCCCACTCCGCGGATTTAAACTCCCCCCGAATTTCCTGTTTTTCTTTTTGCAATTTTTCTTCCTCCAAGGTTTTTAACTTGGCCATTAAAATTTTCATGGCAATCTCCCGGTTTTGGTGCTGACTGCGTTCGTTTTGGATGCTGACTTTTATTCCGGAAGGAATATGGGTAATGCGAATGGCGGAATAAGTGGTGTTAACAGACTGCCCGCCATGGCCGGATGCGGTATTGGCTTCAATTTTTAAGTCCTTGGGGTCTATTTTTAATTCTTCCTGCTCTTCAAGCAACGGCAACAATTCCAGCAAGGCAAAGGACGTCTCGCGCGTATGCGCCGGATTAAATGGGCTCAAGCGCACTAAGCGATGAACACCCGCTTCACTTTTAAACAAACCGTAAGCATACGGACCTTTAACTTCTACCACACAAGTTTTCAGCCCCCCTTGCTCGCCGCGGGAGAGTTCTAAAATTTCCGTGGTAAAACCTTTTTTGTCCGCATAGCGCAAAAACATCCGCAATAAAATATCCGCCCAATCCTGCGCGTCCACTCCCCCGGCGCCGGAGTGCAAAGAAAATATGGCGTTGTGATCGTCAAATTTTTTATTCAACAAAGCCACAAACCGATTTTTTTTGTATTTTTGCTCCAGCTCGCTATATTGTTTTTTTAAATATTCTACTGTTTCCGAAGATTCGTCTTGATTGGTTTTGACCAGCTCCAAAGTTTCAGTAGTTTCTTTTTCCAAATTTATCCAAAAATCGTAAAAATTTTTAAGAGCTTTATATTCCTGGGAAACTTTTTGTGCGTGTTGGTTGTCGGCCCAAAAATCCGGCGCTTGCATTAAATCGGCCAATTCTAAAAGCCGCTGCTGTTTTTGTTCCAGTCGCAAGTGGTCTTTTAAATCTGAAATTGATTTAAGCAATTCGGCTAATTTTTTTTGTAATTCATTCACCTAGTTAAAATTTTATAACTTAATTAAAAAAATATTGTTGGGTGGGGCAGGCAGAATTAAGGTTCGCGCTCTTTGCTCTGCTGCCCCGCGGATTGTGAAAAGTTACTGCTTATGAGTCGGCCCTTGGAAATGTTCCAAAGCCAACTCAACCAATTCCTCCTTTCTTAAAACCAGGTCTTGCTGGCCAACCTGCTCACGGCAGTTTAATCCCATCCACAGGAGAGTTCTGATGACCTGCTGTCTGCTAAGGCCATAAGATTCCTGAAACTGGGATATCTGCTTTCCAAGCCAGCCGTCAAAATCCATTACAACAGCGACACAGTGGTCGCTGGTAGTCTCTTTAGGTTCAGGCGTAAGCCTGAATCTAGGTTGCCATTGCGCGATAGCCAGCATTACCTCAACCAGATATACCACCTGGTCTTGGAAGTGCCGGTTTTCCAGCCCCGCCAACACCTTAAGGTGTTGGTAGAGTTGGTCGCCTAAACACAGGGTTACGCGCTTCTTTCGCACGGTTTTTACCGCGGACAAAAGCCAGAGCCATATTATTTTACCAAACTTGAGCCAAAATAACCATACCAAAAAACCCTCACATGAAGGGAAGATTTTATGATCCAAGATCAAAATTTTACAATTCTACGCGACTCTGTAATTACAGAGTCGCGTAGAATTAGATCGGCTGATCAATTTTAAAAAAGTGCCTCTCTCTTTGCAACAAAAGGAGGGATGATTTTTTAAAATTATTTTTACTTTCTTTCGTAATTTACAAAACTAAAACCTTCATGCGACTCTGTTTTTACTTTTTGCCAAATTTTCGGATCAATTTCCGGAAAAAAAACATCACCTTCATATTTTTTATTTATATGGGTAATATATAATTTATCCACGCGGTTAATCAACTGCTTATAAATCATTGCCCCGCCTACTACATACACATCTTTGTCCGCCAAATCTTTCAAGGCTTGCTCTAAATCATGATACAACAAAACACCTTCCGGCACCTTGTCCTCCGGGTTATTGCTAATGACCACATTCAACCTGCCGGGGAACGGTTTTTTTAATATATCCATTATGGACAAAAAAGTATTCCGGCCCATTAGCACCGGCTTGCCCATAGTGATTTCTTTAAACCGTTTTAGATCCTCGGGTAAATTCCAAGGCAAGCCATTTTTTATCCCTATTACATTGTTGTCCGCCACCGCGGCAATAATTGAAAGCATAATGGAGTATTAGATAGCTATCGGCGCTTTAATCCCATGGTCGGGATTATAATTTTCCAAGGTAAAATCTTCGTATTTAAAATCAAATAAATTTTTTACTTCCGGATTCAATTTCATAGTCGGCAATTCTTTTGGCTGGCGGGACAGTTGCAAATTCACTTGCTCAAAATGATTATTATAAATATGCAAATCACCGAAAGTATGAATAAACTCTCCGGGCTGCAAACCCGTAACCTGAGCCAGCATCATAGTAAACAGGGCATAAGACGCAATGTTAAACGGCACCCCCAAGAACGCGTCGGCACTGCGCTGGTACAGCTGGCACGACAATTTGCCGTCTATAACCATAAACTGGAATAAAGTATGGCAAGGCGGCGGCGCATGATGATGATTTACAATTAAATCCTGAATTTCCCCCACATTCCAGCCGCTAATAATGATTCTGCGGGATGTTGGGTCGTTATTTATCAAGTTGATAATATTTTGCACCTGGTCAATTTCTACCCCGTTTGGCCCGGCCCAGCGCCGCCATTGCTTGCCGTAAATCGGCCCCAGTTCCCCGTATTGTTTGGCAAAATTATCATCAGTTTTAATTTTTTCTACAAACTCCAGCATATGAGCTTTCCATTCCGGAGAATATCGCGGATATTTTTCCAACAAATGGTTCTCTTCCAAATAAATCTGATAAGCCCACTCATTCCAGATTTTCACGTCGTTTTGTACCAAAAAACGAATGTTGGTTTCGCCTTTTAAAAACCATAACAGCTCAATCAGTACCGCTTTAAAATTTACTTTTTTTGTGGTGAGCAACGGAAAGCCCTTGGCTAAATCCACCCGCATTTGATACCCGAAAACGGACTTGGTCCCCGTACCGGTACGGTCATGCTTTTGCACGCCGTCGTCTAATATTTTTTGTAACAAGTCTAAATATACTTTCATCTTATTTTTGAATTTTATAATCTTTTAAGGCAATTCTTCTCACCAGTTCCCACACTTTATTATGAACTTCTTCCGGCGGCATAAGCTCGCCTGCTTTGACGCACTCCACCAGTTTGGTATTGGGAAATAATTGGGCAATTTGCAAATAAACTTTTTCCGCATTTTTTAAATGATTTATATCCGCCTCATGCAGGTCCCGTTTTTTACCATTAGCATATTCCCGCTGGCCGGCCGTTTTTTTGTCTACTAAAACTTGCGCCATTTCCGCCGGCATATGCAAAATTATATTTAAGTCAGGTTTAGGGATATTAAAAATATTGTATTCTAAATTATCCAGCCACTTAAAATATTTTAGCCGGTCAATGTCGTCGGCAATTTTCCCGCCCTGGTGCCCGGCGTTGGCTGTAACATAACGGTTAGAAATTATAATTTTCCCCTCATTTAACCATTGGCGGATTTTGAAGGATGCATCAAACCGATCTATCGCATAAAAAATTGATGCCGCTTCCGGTCCTACATGGCCGTACTTGCCGTTTAAATATTCTTCAATTAGACCCGCTGACTTAGTGCCGTATTGCGGAAAATCGGTCATCTCCACTTCGAAACCCGACACCTTTAATTCTTCCAGCAACAAATTGGTCTGAGTGGCCTTGCCGCTGCCATCGGTCCCGTCAATTACAATGAACCGGCCTTTCTGGACATCCTTCGGTTTTTTCGGTTTTCCAAATTTAAGCATAATCGTTCTTATGGATTGATTATTGTTTAGTAACTATGTCTACTATCTCATTAACCTTTTTATACAAATCCTCTAAACTACCGACATTATCAATCCGGTAATCCGCCTGCTTTCCTAAATCCGGAATTTTTGCTTCGGTCGGACCGGACTCTTGAGTTTTAAAGTTTTCAAAGTCCATAACGCCATCATCATCTTTTTCCTTCCGGTTATTGTAGCGTTTAAAACGTATTTCAATTGGCGCGGTAATGTAAATTATTTTTGCTCCCCAACTTTTTACCACCTCTAACTCATCCATTCTTATGCCGTTAACCACAACAATTTTTTCCCAGGATTTATTGACCCGGTGCCCCAAAGCTTCCACCAGGACATGGGGGCCGAAAATTTTTCTTAAAGACAAACCTAAATCAATTTCGTTCTTGCGGGAAATCGGCATATCCAAGTCTTCTAAAATCGCGTCTAAAATATGGGTGAAGCGAAAATGCCCGGCGCCATATTTGGCGACTAAATGATTTGCCGTAGTGTCCTTCCCCGCCAACTTCTCCCCCACCAGGCCAACTATGATTTTTTTGTTATCCATAAATTAATTGTTCAAAATTGTCCAGAATTGACCAAAATTGAGCAAAAATAATGGGCCCAATAAATTTTGGCAATTATGGTCAATTTTACTTAATTTTGTTCAATTACTATATCCTCCAGTACTGCCAATTCCTCCGCGGTCAAAGTCCCTAGTTTGTTCACTCTCTACCCACTGTGCCTGGACAATGGGTAAAAATATCCCCTGCGCCAGCCGTTCGCCTTTTTTTACTTCCACAGGCTCTTTGGTAAAATTATGAACTATAATATGAATCTGGTCATTGGGGCCGGCATAATCCGGGTCTATTACTCCAATACCGTTTGCCATGGTAAGTCCTTTTTTTAAAGGCAGGCTACTGCGGGCGGAAATAAGCAAAAAATAACCCGAGGGGGCGGCAATTACCAAGCCGGTAGGAATTTTAGCAACTGTTCCAGGAGCAACTGTGATGTCTTGGTTGGAAGCGATGTCAAACCCGGCTGATTCTGAAGTGTGGTATTTGGGAAGCTCTACTAACTGGTCTAAACGCTTAATCTTTACTTTCATAAATTTAAGATGCCGATATCAGGATTGTCTATTAATTCTTTTATAATCTTCTCAAGATTACTATAAAGTTCTTCCTTACTGCCTTCGTTAATTATGGTCCAATCCGCCCGGGCAATAGGCCCGGCTTGGTGCAAATTTTCAATTTGCGATTTGTCACGGGAAATTAAATTTTCTTCACTTAGCGGGCGAAACGGCCGAATTTTCATTCTCTCCACACGCGTAGGCAAAGAAGAATAAATTGCCACCACTTTAAAATTTTCCCCAAATTCCTCTTTAATGGCTAAATATTCTTCCCAAGAGTACAAACTTTCTAAAATTACGTTTGTAGATTTATATAATTCTTTTATTTTTGGGATGCTTAAAACTGCCATTGCGGCCATGCCGTGCTTAGCTCTTAACTCTTCCCGCACATTCCGTTCATTGGCTTCGTTAACCGGCAAATTTCGCGCCGATACTTCGTCCATTACCACCTGCCCAAAATAAACTTTTGGCCACCCGGTTTTTTTCATTAAATATTCCGTACTTTCGGTCTTGCCGGCTCCGGCCAAACCGACAATGGCAAGAATAGTATTGCTCATAAATCTAATTTAAACCTTTCCATTCTTTATAAAATCTTTCTAAATATTTTTTCATAAACGCATGCCTGCCAGCCGCAAGCCTCTTGGCGATTTTTGTATTCATTCTGTCCTTAAGCAGTAAAAGTTTTTCGTAAAAATGATTAATTGTTGCTGTGGAATTTTTAAAATATTCTTCCTTGGTCTTATACATAACAGGCTTTTTTTCGGGATTATGCATTTGCAAATTTACATGTCCACCATATGCGAATGTTCTGCCTATGCCAATTGCGCCTATTGCATCAAGTCTGTCGGAATCCTGAACAATTTTCCCCTCTAGCGTACGCATATTAGTCTTCACCCCAGCTCCCTTAAATGACATCGTTAACATAATTTCACAAACAAGGTCAATTATTTCTTTATTCACAGCATATTTCACCAATATATTCCTTGCAATCTTTGGCCCAACTGTGTCGTCTCCGTTGTTGAATTTCCAATCTGAAATATCATGCAAAAGCGCAGCCAATTCAACAACAAACATATTAGCCGATTCTTTCCTGCCAATGTGCCGGGCCATTTGCCAGACCCGATAAACATGCCACCAATCATGACCAGAAGATTCTCCTTCTAATTTTTTCCTAACCTCTTTTGAAATTTGTTCAATTATTTTCTGATCGTTCACGTTTACTCCCCTGACTTCATTTTTATCTCACCTTGATTAATGCGTTCCGGAATGCTTTCGGAAAAAATTTGTACTAATTCCCCATTCCAGTTTGGATTTTCTTGATATACCTCTACCGATACTCCGGCTTCTTTTAACATATCTACGGCTTGCGGATTACGATAAATTTTTCCCACCACCACTCTTTTAACTCCACATGCGATTACATACTTAGCACAATGAATGCATGGACTGTACTTGGTATACATAGTGGAGCTGTGGGTGCTGGTTCCGCCTTGTCTGGCCGCCTGAAGCAATGAGTTATGTTCGCCGTGAATGGTTCGCACACAGTGACCTTCTTCCAGCAAATGCCCTGAGTCATCACAATGCGGCAACCCGGCCGGAGATCCGTTATAGCCGGTGGCAATTATTCGGTTATCTTTAACTAATACGGAACCGGCATAAAGCCTGTCGCAAGTGCCGCGAGCGGCAATAATCTTGGCAATTGCCATAAAATAATCATCCCAAGAGGGACGGTAATGTTTTCGCTCTTCGGCCATAAAATCGTGCTTAATTTATATGCAATAATTTTACTACATTTGGGTATATTTTACAAAAATTTACATCTTTTTACCTAATCCAGGCAATACCAAAAACAGAAGTCTGTCAACTGCTCCTTTTTGTTATCCCCATTTTGCTTTTTGACAATTTTTTTAAAATCCCCTATATTTATACAAATGAATTATATTTCCTCCCAAATTATTAAGAGCAACACTAAGACTATGATTAAGTCGCTCTTTTGGTTTGGGAAAGCAAGTTAGCCTTTGATACTATAAACAGTTCAATCTAACCTCCCAAACCGGGAGGTTTTTTGTTTAACCATTTTGCGCCTTGCAACCTTTTCAAGAGTTATTTTGAAAAGATAGGAGGGCGAGAAAATCATGAGCAATCAAGAAGTGGGTAAGCACCCGCACATCCCTGGAGCGGTCATAGCCGTAATACGGGGTGACGGGAAAACAACCATCATGCGAGGCACGGCAGGCGTTCTGGGATTAGCAACAAAGCCCAAACCAACAACCACGCCGACTCCAGAGGGTCAGGCAAAATAAGGAGGATACGAAAACCACCTAGAAAGCGACAGCCGGCCCCGACGAGAAATACTCAGGGCCGGCTTCAACTTTTTCTGAATAATCTGTTTCTGTAGGTTTCTGTAGTGTATTAATGCAGTCTTCTGTAGCTATTTGACAAATCCACACATTTTGATACAATACCTCTACTATGTTCAATCAATCTCTCAGCATTATTTTGAGCCTCATTATTCCCGCCGCTAGGCAGAGGAAAGATTTTGCTGTAAGTTAATTTTTAGCAAACTTTTAACCCTCCGCCTTAAGGCGGAGGGTTTTTGTTTTAACCGATGAAAAACCTCTCTGTTCTTAATTTCATCGGCCGATGAAATTAAGAACACCTTTGCAGATAGAAGACTGATACCACTTTAGTCTTGTGTCTACAAATTAAATAGAGAAAGCGGAGGAAAAATAACGTGGCAACAGCCATGAACCATCAGCCACCCACAAACCCCATGGGAATCAAAATGCACGAAATGGTTCCCAACTTGGGAAAGGTCGTCAGTATGACGGCTTACAAGCCCCCAACTGGGATGAGGAAGTCATGGACTATCAACTTCGTCAGGGATGACGGTACACGCATTCGCGCAGTATTAAATGAAGGCAGGAGATATTTCGAATTCCGCCTGATTTAATCCATGGCCAAACCTGAGCCCAAACTAGCCTACCGGCGAAATCGGCTCAAGACAAAAACGGGCGGACACCAACCAGTGTCCGCCCGTCAATCATTTATATTTACCTTTATTCCATCGGCTTGGTAAAATCCAGTATCTCATAATCCGGCGAACTGCCGCCTTTGAAAAATTTATCTTTAACCACCGCTAAAATTTCTCCAAAATTATTTTGCGCTTTAATTAAATACGCTTCACAGTGCAATTCTTTCGCTTTTTCTATGTCTTCGGTGTCCGACAAATTACTTAGCACTACTACCGGCGTATGAGCAACACTTTCTTCCGGATATTCGCGAATTCTCTTTAAAACCTCAAGACCTTTTACCTTCGGCAACATTAAATCCAAAATTACCAGTCCGGGTCTATGAAAAAGCAATTTTTCCATAACTTGAGCGCCGTCATCGGCCGTGGATACAATCAAGCCGTGAGCGGACAGAAAAGTGCTTAAAGATGTTCTATAAGCTAAATCGTCTTCCACAATTAAAACTTTTTTTGATCCGTCGTCTAACATATAAACATTTGGTTAATAAAAAAATGTGATACGGGCGGCTAAAGCTCGCCCCTACGGCTAAATTTTCACTCTTATCCCCGGGCCCATAGTGGAATTAATGGACACCCCGGAAATGAACTGGCCTTTAAAGGCAGCGGGACGACTGGCAACTACGACTTCGTAAAAAGCCTTTAGGTTTTCCAATAGCGCTTTGCTGTCAAAATTGCTTTTGCCGATAATTTGATGGATGTTAGCGGAATCGTCATTTTTAAAGTTCACCTTACCACCGGCGATCTCCTTAATCAACATCTCAATATTGGCTCCTACGGTGCCGGTTTTCGGGTTGGGCATAAGTCCCCGGGTACCCAAAATCTTGGCAATTTGGGCCAATTTTGGCATCATAGCGGGTTCCGCGATAGCCACGTCAAAGTCAGTCTTTTCGCTTTCTTTAATCTTTTTAATTAGCTCTTCTCCGCCGGCAATAGAAGCCCCGGCCGCTAGCGCGTCTTTTTCCCTGGCTTCGGTAACAAACGCGGCTACGCGTTTGGTTTTGCCGGTGCCATGAGGCAGGCTAACAGTGCCGCGAATGGCCTGGTCGGTTTTTTTAGCATTAATACTGGTTCGGATGTGTACTTCTATGGAACCGACAAACTTGGTGTTGGCGGTTTTTTTGGCCAACTCAATGGCTTCTTCGGCTGTATACACTTTATTTACGTCTACCTGACTCTGGTTGGCCTTTACTCGCTTGGCTAATTTAGCCATAAATTTTTCCTTTCGTGGTGCAAGTGAGTTACTATAATACGATATAGTAATATAGTGCACTCTCCCACAAATTAATTAACTTCTTGTTGTAATAAAATCAAATAAATTTATGATTTTTCGCTTTGTAAGAATTTCTTAATATCCTGAACGGTGCTCATAAACTGCGCCGGGAAGATGATGGTGGAATTCTTTTCAATGGAAATTTCCGACATGGTCTGCAAATTCCTAAGCTGCAAAGCAATCGGGTGCTGGGCAATCACGTCCGCCGCATCAGCTAATTTTTGGACTGATAAAAATTCCCCTTCGGCCGCGATAATTTTGGCGCGCTTCTCGCGTTCCGCTTCGGCCTGTTTGGCCATAGCCCTTTGCATATTTTCCGGCAGTTCAATATCTTTAATTTCCACCAAGGAAGCGATTATCCCCCAAGGTTCGGTATGCTGGTCCAGCACCGCGCGAATTTCCTGGTTAATAGTCACCCGCTCGGACAAAATTTCATCTAATTGAAATTTGCCGACAATATTACGAATGGTGGTTTGCGCAATCTGGTTAATAGCCGACATGACATTTTCTATAGCCACAATACTTTTAACCACATCCACCACCTGGTAATAGGCTACCGCGGAAATATCTACCGAGACGTTGTCTTTGGTAATAATTTTTTGCGGCGGAATCGGCAAAGTTATAATTCTTAAGTCAACTTTTTTGACCCAAGAAATGTAAGGCACAATCCAAGTAAGTCCCGGCTCTTTAATGCCGGTAATCTTACCAAGCACAAACACCACACCCTTTTCGTATTGTTGCACCACCCGGAGGCCGGGCAAAATGAAAAACATCACGAAAAGTAACAAGAACACTATGAGAATTGGCATATGATTTATGATTAATTTCTAATTGACCTAATAAATTCCTTGAAGGCAGCCTTCTGGGGCTGCCCCAGAAGGCTGCCTTCAAACACGCTAATCTACCACTTCTACGCCCATGCTTCTGCAGGTACCGCGGATAATGCTTTCGGCGGCCGCCAAAGTGGTGGCATTTAAGTCCGCCATCTTTTTTTCGGCAATCTCAGTAATTTGCTTCTGAGTAATTTTACCAACCTTAGTGGTCAGTGGGTTTGCCGAACCCTTGGCTAAACCAATGGCTTTCATAATCAAGTTGGAAGCCGGCGGGGTTTTTAAAATAAAGGTAAAACTGCGGTCTTCATAAACAGTCATCAGCACCGGGATGGTCATATCACCGCCCGCGGTGCGGTCGTTAAATTCTTTAACAAACGCGCCAATGTTTATCCCGTGGGGACCAAGCGCGGTTCCAACCGGCGGCGCCGGAGTTGCTTTGCCGGCCGGCAGCTGCAATTTAATTTGAATCTTAACTTTCTTGGCCATAATACTACAGAAATTTCTACGAATTCTACAGAAAACTACAGAATCCGTATTTTAATGTTAATTGTTTTCATTCTAAACTCATAATTCGAGAAGCGTTTATCCTCTCTTTTATTCTAAGTTTCCTAAAATAAAAGAAAAGCAAATTATGAATTAGGGATAAAAATTATTTATTGTTACATCACAAATCTAATATAGGACAAATTTTAGATTCTGTAGTTTTCTGTAGTGCTCCCCACAGTAGTTTCTGTAGCTATATCTTTTTAACCTGCAAGAAATCCAGCTCTACCGGGGTTTCGCGGCCGAAAATGGTAACCATAACCTTTACCTTGCCTTTGGCTTCGTCCAACTCCCCGACTTTGCCTTCGTAATCTTTAAACGGACCGTCGTTAACTTTCACTAAGTCTCCAACAGCAAATTCCACTTTGAACTTTGGCTCTTCTTCGCCCATGCGCTTTTTTAAATAAGCCAATTCTTCCGGGTCAACAGGTGAAGGGATTGTGCCTGACCCTACGAAACCGGTTACGTTAGGGGTATTGCGAACCACGTACCAAGTGTCATCGGTAACAATCATATCCACCAAAACATAGCCGGGGAAAATCTTTTCTTCCACAGTAGTGCGGCGGCCATCGCGGATCTTAATTTTCTTTTCCTTCGGCACCATGGCATCAAAAATTTTATCCTGCATACCCATGGACTCAATACGCTGTTTTAGGTTCCAGGCCACAGAATCTTCGTAGCCACTGTAGGTGTGGAGTACGTACCAATGCCGTTCTCCGGTTACTTGTTGTCTAGACATAAGAATTTAAAGATTAAAAAAATTAAGATTTAAAATTAAGGCGCTTATAATAATTACTATTTCAAAAATAAACGTTACGCGGGTAATGTAAAATTTTAAAAAGGTTATCCAAAAACCCCAAAAGCTGGAAGAATTTATTTGCACCTTTATCCCGCGGTTTTTAAAGGCCCACAATTCTTTATTAAACGGCCATAACCACATTACGCCGTATTCAATGCTATCTAATAAAAAGTGGCTAAAGCTCCCTGCCCACAAAATTAATCCAAAAGTTTTCCAATAAGCGGTCGGTGACAAAATAAATATTACAAGTCCAACAATTAACCACAACAGCGGAATATGAGTGTAAAACCGGCGATGAACGCTGTTATCTTTTTTATTATAGTAAAAAGATTTGGCTTTAAAAAATGCCCAAAAGGTATCTAAGTCCGGAGCAAAACTCCAGAAAACCCCCCACCATAATAATTGTTGTGCTTCTATGCCTGAAATTTCCGGTTTGAAAATTTTTAAAGCGGCTTGAGTGGTAAGCAGGCCGGCGGCTATGTGTCCAGTTGGTAGCATACTAGACTTGTTGTTTAATCATTTTTTGAGGCAAAATACGATATTTCAACCAAAACCGCGGATAAAAATTTTGATGTTTAGTCGAAGGCTAAGTGGAGAAATTTTTATCACGGTTTTGGTGAAAGAGCGAGTTTTGGACGAAAAATTATTAAGCAAGAGGTCTAATAAAGGTTCCTCGCAGCAGAGCTGACGAGGTATTACTGCAAGGGGGCAACTACCATTTCGGAGCAGAGCTCCGAGGTATTGAACCTGTATTAGCTCCTCGGCTCGCTCGGCCATAAATGGCCGGACTCGCTCTACGTCGCGAATAAATTAACGGCCAATTATGCTTTCCAGCACGCGCAAAATTCCGTAATCAAAGGCTCCCAGCAAAAAGGCCACTGCCAAACTAAAAACTATAACCGTTAGGGTATATTTTAAAGTTTCTTTTTTTGTCGGCCAAACAACTTTAGCCAGTTCACTTTTTACTTCCCCTAAAAATCCGAATATATTCATCCCGGTATAACACCCCGTAGAATCACGGCGACATTTATAGTCCGCCCGTTAATTTCTACCGGGTTATCCCAATTTTAATCTTAATTTTTAAAATTTTACCCTATGTCGCGGAAGCTCTACGGGGTTAACTTTCTATTCCAACCTAAATGTAAGTAAATTTAAGCTTTTTTAAAAGGCCCCCAAAGGCCTTTATTGGTAATATAATACAAGACTATTTTATTTTTGTCAAATCCAGCTTTTTTCCAAAAAACATAAAAAATTTCCACACCCCCTGACAAGAATTCCCTTTTGCCTTATTGACATGCCTTATTGACAAAAGATTCTATAATTAGGCTATTTTTCGGCAGATATAATTTGCTTAATCTTTAACGCCACGTCGTCTAAATTAGTATTGGATTTTACGTAATACTCTTCAATTTTTAAGGCTTTGGCGCGCAAAATATCTTTATCGCTCCAAAGGTTACTTAAAACGACAACCTTAATTTCCGCGATTGCCTTGTCAGGAAAATTTCTCAATCTTTCCAGAACCTTAAAGCCGTCCAGCTTGGGCAGCATTAAGTCGAGCAGGATTAAATTCGGATGCTTGTCCATTATTAACTCCACAGCCATTTCACCATCAGCGGCGTGAATAATCTGGCAGTCCAATGAAGCCAGCTTACCAGCCAAAGTTTTTCCCAACTCTTTATCATCCTCCACAATCAATACTTTTTTTCCAACGTTTTTCATATTATATCTTTAAAAAATACGCGCCTTTATAACATGGTTTTCCTCTACGGT
>CAYIHW010000002.1:0-36524 GCA_964363335.1 uncultured Candidatus Saccharibacteria bacterium | reverse complement strand
CCTTTGAACGATTTTATTTGATTCTCAAGACTTGTTCCAAAAACTTTTATTCTGCTGGCGCAAGAATTGGTTCAGGCGGTGTAATCGGTAAAACTTCCGTCGGTGGCAACTCGCTTGGTGTAGGTTCAATAATTAACGGTTCAACAATAGGCGGAGCATCAACCGGCGGGTCTACAACCGGTGCCGGAGGTTCGGTAGCAGCACCCGCTACGCTCCCCTGCCCGCCCTCCAAGAGTTTTAATAAAGCCTTTAGCTGATCTTCAGTTACACAAGTTTGTCCCACACAAAGCTTTTCTTTGGCTGTGACTGTGTTGGCAATTAATTCCGCACCATAAATTACCCCGCCCACATGTAAATCTTTTTGCACGGCTACGCTCCCCTGCACCGCAATGTCCCCAAACACCGCGGCATTGGTCATATTCAGGTTAGTCAAAGACTGGAGCCACACCTGCTCATCAGAATTTATCCCGGTTTGCAATAAATCCGCAACTTTAGGCGTATATTGCGTTAGTTTGATAAATACCATAACCGTGCCGGTGGCATTGGCAAAAGATGAATTAAAGCTTTCCAGCGCTTGGCCAATCACCGATCCGGCGCGCGTGGCTTTAGCCGCGTATCCAGGGAGCTTAGCCGAGGAAGTAAGATAATCTCCGGGTTTAATGTTGCCGTTTTCGTTGGTTGTTTTAACCGGCACTCTTCCTGCCAGGGCAATAGCCGGATGGCGCGGATTGTTTTGGTAGTTACCATTCATAAACTGCACGGAGTTGCCTTCAATAACCATGGCCGGATTAGTGGAAACCACTCCCAATAAATTAGAGTCATAAGAAGAAGTACTTAACCTGACGGCAGTAGCGACAGCCGAAGTATCAATTACCACCACGTCGCCGGCTTGCGCGTCTTCGCTTGAAGGGTAAAGTTCGGCATAGTCGGAACAGGACCCGGGATTTCCGGTAATGCCGGCACAGTTGGCGGCCACAACAAAAGTGGAGGCTGGAGTGGATGTGTTTATTCCTACTCTGGAAAGGGCAGTTTTTACAAACAATGTGGAATTAGACGATGTCGCGACATTCAAATTTCCCCAGACATCAAGTTTACTACCAGGACTCGTCGTCCCGATGCCGACGTTGCCGCCGGTTATTCCTAGATTTCCTGAACTGTTAATTGCAAAATCAATATCATTAACCGATGGATAGGTGAATCGCAATTTAGTATTCGTACCATAAAGTTGTAAGATACCTGCGCTCGAGACTTGGCTATTGCCAGTCGTATTAAGAATAAATCCGCTATTAGTTCTTATGCCTCCGTTCACATCCAGTTTATCCGCTGGACTCGTCGTCCCGATGCCGACGTTGCCGTTTATTGCTAATTTCGCTGTCCCAGGGTCAGAATAACCGATGCCCAAAGGTTGCATAATGTAGTTCGATGCCGTTATAACGCCACCTAAGACAACACTTAGGTTGCCCCCTGAATTGGTGAGCTTAAGCCCATAGCTGCCCCCGCCAATATCTGTAATGCCACTTAGATTATTATATCCGTCATAAACACCAAATGACATTCCGCCAGAACCTCCAGTTGGATAAATTTTTGCCTGCACCGTTCCCGCACTAGTTTGCCATTCTTGAACATTTGCTGAACCGTTATTGTCCCCTTGCACAATTAACCCTTTGGTCGTGTTAGCGTTCGGATAAATCTGCAACTTCGCCCCTGGACTCGTCGTCCCGATGCCGACGTTGCCGTTTGCTAATATAGTCATAGCCGTAGCGCCGTTGGTGCGGATATTTAAAGGATTGTTGTCGTTGGTGCCGAGCGTGGCCGTGGCGCCAAAACTGTTGCCGCCCTGCACATAAGCCAAGCCACCCACAAGCGTGGAAGTTGAAATCCAGGTCGGGCTGGCCGAGGAACCGTTGCTCTGTAAAATTGTCCCTGCCGCTCCGGCCTGATTATTAAACAGCGCCGCGCCAAAAGTATTTATGGAAAACAGCTGTGTGCCTGTGGAAGATGCCACCACAAACGGATTTACCGCGCCGCTACCCTGCACAAATAAAGTTGATGTCGGCGTTTTAGTGCCAACGCCTAATTGCTTGTTGGTAACGTCCCAGAAGAAGTTGCTGTTGTCCTGCGAAAGCAGTCCGTTTGCGCCAATAAACGGCACACTGCCTTGAGTAAGGCTGGAGAATAATGTTGGCCCGCTCACAGTTAAATTCGCGAGTGTGGATGTTCCCGTAACGGTAAGCTGTGTCGCCGATGTGGTGGCCAGGCTCGACTGGCCTGACACGTAGAGATTTGACGACAAGGAAAGCGAAGTGCCCGAAGCATTGGCCAAAGTTGTCTGACCAATTACATTAAAATTATTATTTATTGTCGCGTTGGTTGTTGAGGAATTCGCGAACGTTGACTGGCCTACCACATTCAAATTGTTGCTAACAGAAACATTCGTCGCTGAAGCATTCACAAAAGTAGACTGCCCGGTAACGCCAAGTGTTCCGGTGATTGTCTGGTTGCCGCTGATTACGGAATTACCGGTTATGGTGGCATTTCCATTAACCTGGGAATTCCCAGTGACTGTCAGCAACACAATTGTCGTAGTGGCCAAGTTGGAAGTTCCGGCAACAGACAAATTTCCCAAAATTATTTGATTGGCCGTGGTGGTCGCGTTGCCCGTAACCAAAATACTGCCGCCGAACGTGGTCAGGCCACTGCCAAAAGTTACCGGCCGGTTGGTCGTGGTGTTAATGCCTAGCGTGCCTCCCGCGGTATCTATCACACTGCCCGAAGCCAAAGAAATAGCCGTACCCTGCACCGTCAAATTTCCGCCTAAAGTGAACAAGCCACTGCCGGTGGTAATGGGCCGGTTATTGGCAGTGTTGATATTTAAAGTGGAGGCGGTATTTAAATCTATAACCGGATTCGTGCCGGTTAAATTTATGTTACTGGCCAGCGTGGTGGTGTTGGTAACGGTAAGGTTCGCAATGGTTGTGGTAGCCAGCGTGGAAACATTGCTCACGTTAAGCGCGCCCACAATAATTTGGTTGCCGGTGGTGGTGGCGTTGCCGGTAACAGTTAACTGAGCAATGGTGGAAGTGGCCAAATTGGACAAACCGCTTACGGCCAGACTACCGCCCAAGGTGACCGCGCCGCTCACATTAACCGTACCGCCAAACAGCGCCGCACCGGTAATGTTGGAAGTGCCGTTGACCGACAAATTGTAACCCGGCGTACCAGAAGCAATTCCCAAACGGTTATTGGCGTTGTCCCAGAAAAAGTTGCTGTTGTTTTGGCTAAGCGCGCCGCCCGATCCGGCAAATAAAATTGAACCTTGTGTCAGGCTTGAAAAAGTCGTGGACGCGGAAACCGTTAACTGGCTTATAGTTGTTGTAGCTAATGTGGACTGGCCGTTTACGTACAGCGGCCCGCTTACAGTTAGCGCGGTAGATGAAGCGTTTTGCAAAGAAGTTTGTCCGTTCACATAAAAATTATTGTTGATGCTGGCGTTGGTCGCTGAAGCATTCACAAAAGTAGACTGCCCGGTAACGCCAAGTGTTCCGGTGATTGTCTGGTTGCCGCTGATTACGGAATTACCCGTTACCGTGGCGTTTCCGCCGATTGTAGTGTTGCCAGTGATTGATGTATTTCCTCCAACGCTTAAATTGGACCCGACATTCTGACTGCCGGTTGTTGTGGCGTTGCCGCTGACGGTTTGATTTCCGCCGATTGATGAATTCCCAGTAACCGTGAGTTGCGCAATTGTTGTGGTGGCCAAAGTTGAAACGCCGTTTACGGTGAGCGTGGAATTTAGAGTCGCCGCGCCGTTGGCCGTTAAAACCGTCAGCGTGGTGGTGGCGAGCTGGGTTGTGCCCGTTACAAACAGCGGACCGCTTACAGTTAGCGCGGTAGATGAAGCGCCGGCCAAATTAGTTTGTCCGCTAACTGTGAGTTGGATAATTGTGGTTGTGGCCAATGTGGAAGTCGCGCTTACTGTTAAGGCCCCGGTAATTGTTGAATTGCCGATGACCGATGAATTGCCCGTTATCAACTCATTGCCAACCACGACCAATTTGCTTCCCGGAGTCGTGGTTCCCAAACCAACATTGCCCGTAGCAGTTACGCGCAGGTAAGAGCCGGCGGAACTGGAAGCTACATCAAACGGATCGGCCGCGCCCTGGGCAATGACAGATAAAGTCTGCTGTGGCGTAGATATATTTATTCCTACGCGGCGGTTTAAAGTATCAACAGACAAAACCGGGGACGACGAAGCGGTCTGGAAAGAAAAAGTGTTCACGCTGTTGGTTTGCGGCAACCAAACGGCCGACGGCGTGGACGTGCCGTTAAACGCAAAAGTGGTTATGCCGCCCGGACTGGTGGAAGCCGACCACTGGTTTTGCGCGTCGTACTGAACCGTAAGTTGCGGGGTTGAAGTGGAAGTTATTGTCATACTGCCGGAGGTAACAACTCCCGGTGCGGTTATATTTCCGCCATTATCCACCCTGAATAAACTTGTTCCCGCCGCGTTGGTGTAATTTATAAAATCCCCGGCCGGAACCAGGTCCGTCTTTCTTTGCGCGTAAAAAATTGTATCGCCATTGTTAATTTGTTTAACGGTCAAATTGCCAAGCGGCGAGGAAGTATTAATGGTCAGCTGTCCGCCAGAGAGCAAAGACAGCATCGTTGCGCCAGTGGAAGAAGCAACTATCAACGGCGTGGATGTCGGACTGCCCTGCACCGTAATCGTCGCTAGCGGAGTAGAAGTACCTATCCCAAACCGCTTGTTGGTTTGGTCATAAAAGAAATTCCCATTGTCCTGAGCGAGTCCGCTGGCGCCCTGAAACACTACACTGCCAGCCGTAAAGTTTGGGTTGATGTTTGTAACATTCAAACTGGCAATGGTCGTAGTGCCGTTTAAAGTTGTCGGCCCGGACATTGTAACCGCGCCGGTAAAATTAGACGTCCCGCTGACCGTTAATAAATTATTTACACTGGCATTGTTTGTAGTAAAGTTTTGCGATGACAAATATGTTATGCCGAGCATACTGCCACCACCGTTGCCGGTGGAAGGATTTGGCTGAATGTAAGTAATAGTAGAGACGCCACCGGAAGTTCCGGAAATTCCTGTCGCGCCGGTCTCGCCCTTATCGCCTTTAAATTTTCCTTCCGCTAAATATTTATTTAAGCGCTGGTCAATGAATGAATAAACTTGAGATTCACTTAAACCCAAAACTTTATTAATTACTTGGTTGGCAATATTATTATTTACAATTGTTGTGCCATTCTGTTCGCTGTCTGCTATATGCTCTATGCTATTTGCTTTCTGCTCATACACATACTTCGTTACATCCGGCTTTTGCGAAACTTGAGTTTGGGTGGAAATATTGGACCAGAGCAAAGAACCTACCAACCCAAGCAAGGCAATTGCCAAGCTGGCAAACACCACCGGTAAATTTTTCTGCTGCGGAACTGCAAAACTCTTATATAAATCTTTAACTTTTTCTTTAGTCAAAGCAAACTTTGTTTGCGCAACAACAGGAGCGGCATTAAAGTCCTCGGATAATTTATCCAAAGAGAAATTGGAAATGAATTTTTCTGAAAGTTCATTTCTTTCAAACCTTGGAGAAACAGTCGGAGGCAAAATATAAACCTTTTCCGCCAAGGCATTTTTATCTTTGACACCTTTTTCTTCTAAAACGGCTTCAGTGGTTTTGGCGCCGGCTACTTTATTTTCCAGTTTGGAAAGGTTTAAATTCAAACTTTCAATTCGGTTTTCTAACTCGTTAAAAATTTCTCTTTTCAATTTAGTCAGCTGGAGTATTTGATCCGGGCTCTGGCTGACTGAGTTCGTGCTAATTTGTGAACTGGCCAAAACTGCCGGCGCCGGTTTCTGGTTTAATGTTGAAGGCGTATGCAATTTTGCATTCTGACTTACCGGGCTTACCTGCTGTCTAACATTTTCCACATGGACTTGGATTTTCCGGCCGGACTCGTCGGTTATTTCGGAAACGCCGTTTTTGTAATTTTTTAAGAACTCTTCTAACGCACTGTTAGTGGTAACCCAGTTTCTGCCAATCTTGAAACCTTTAAGCTTACCAGTCCGGCATAAAAAGCCAAGATAGTCTTGGTGGTAACCGGTAACTTTTCCGGCTTCGGCAAGTGACAGAAAATCTTCACTTACTGCATCCGGTTCGCTTATGGCTTTTGGCGCAAAAAACCCTACCCCGGAAGTTAAGTCTTGCCCGGGATCTTTAGGGATATTTGAAATGATATTTTTTTGTTCTTCTGTTTCGTCCACTTTTTAGTGTATATTTGTAAACTCGGCTATCCGATATTTAAATTGTAGTTTTAAAATTTTCTTATAGTTTTAGGCTTTTTTGCCATATATCGGATACGCGATATCTAAATACATTATATCTGTTTTAAAATTTAATGGCTAAAAATTTTAGGAAAATTTCTATACAGAAAACACGGCCGATGAAACGCCCCAAACTGCTTTAATTTGAGTTATCAGGATGTTTCATTTTATTGAAAAAATACTGAAATTTAATACAAAAAATACTGCCGATTTACTGGGGATTTTTAAAACTTATTTTTAACTGTTTTAGCAAGCAAAATTTTCAGGAATTATTATATTTGAGAATTTTTGTTAAACATTGCTATTTTAAAAACTATTTATTTTGAAACAATTTATAAATTCCTCAAATAATTTTTAAACTAAATGAATTTCAAATACAATATACTTTTTATCTGCTATTTTCAAATGAAATAAAAAGTATTTAAAACCTAAATTTATGGAACAATGCGCATATAATTGAAGTGAAACAAGCTATATTATTTTAATTTAAAAAAATTATAGAATTTGTTGCACGTATTTATTCTCTCTTATATATAGCCATTTTTAATTTGATTATATTTTGTTGTAAAAAAAATTTATGCCATTTTGCATGACTTTTGTCAAAAACCTTAAATCAGGCAACTGAAAAGTATTTACTTATCCACACTGTTTTTAACATATTTAGGTTCTCCATTGACAGATTTAGTACGAGGTAGTAATATTTGAAATAAGCTTTCAGTAATTTAACAATTCAATTTATTTAGGGAAGCGAGGTGAGTCCCGGCCTAAGGCTGGGATAATTCCTCCACTGTGCCGCAACAGTAATTGATCACTGATGCACTAATGACACAGATAGCGCAGATACTGCAGTAATGCATTCATCTGTGTAATCTGTTTTTTATCTGCGTATCTGTGATCCTAAGTCTGGTCGCTAAATAAATTTTGCAATTCGCCAACTTGGCGAATATCCCGAGCAGGAATTATTTTATTTTGGTCCGTTAGTTGGCGGACTAAATTTTCAAAATACTTTACCGTCCGCTTGTGGGCGGTTTTTTAAATATAAGGGGGATAATTTCGGAGCTAGATTTATGCGAACAGCGGAGACAACCACGCACGAAATAACAGCAGATGACTTAGACGAATCTTTGCACATTGAGGATTCGAAGGTTGATGATGTTCTTGAAAAACCGGATGCCGAACGGTGGGATAGCCGACAGATAAATTCAGAGGTTGTTAATTCGGAAGCGGGTCAAAAACACGAAGGGCCCGAGGATCAACACGGTAAAACACAGGAACAGCAATTTCAATTTGGTTCATTGGCGGAAGTGGCTGAGTCTTTAGGCTCTGCAGAGGGCTGGGAAAAAGTCGCCGTCTCTACAGGCGGAGATATTTTAAAAAGAAGCGTTAAGGAATGGGTATATAAAGAAGAAGGCGGCAAAGAAACTTCTGTCATGCGAGGCGGGGATACCGCGGAGCGCCAAGGACAAATTTTGGAAGATCTTTACTCGCAAGGATTTTCTGTGTCGGAATTTCAAAAACCGAACAGCGATGTGATGGCGCGTGAAATATATTTCGCGGATGAAAAGGGCAACATTAGCTACGAGGTATACAGTCTTAAAACCGAATCGGAAGCCATAGCTTCCCCTTCTGAAATTTTTGATTTTTTTAACGGCGATTATAATGACAGCGGTCTTCTTCCGGCTCAGAACTTTAAAATTTTCGAGGCGGAAAATAGCCTAACCGCGCAATCGACGGCCGGGAACCAAGAAACTGCCAAGGCGGAAAGCATTGCCGGCGAAACCCAAGCGCGCCCAAGCGGAATTGAACTGCGAAATTTTGATAATAGTTATTCAAATTCGGACAAAACCATTACGACCGGCGCCCAGACGGAAGTTTTAACAATCTTGGATAAAAATTTATCGCCTGTTGAAACTTTATTAAGTTTGGAGCAGTCCGTGGATGTAACATCTGCCGTTGAAACTGGAGACTACGACGATGAGACGCCGGGAGTTGAAGCAAGCCGGCCCGATAATATTCCTAAACCTGCAAAAACATTCGCGGCGAATCCAAAACCGGACTTTTTGGCACCGCGCCCCGAATTGCCAGCCTATGAAATTTTCGCAGGCCAACAAGAACAGGCGGAATTAATCCCATTTTCGCGAGCCGAGATTAACACTGCTACTGGCTCACTTGAAGGCATTAGTCTTGCCGAAGAGACAGACAATGATTTTGAGACAGCCGGCGACAAAACCAAAACGGAAACTTTTGAATTTAAAAGGGAAGCGGTTATTGAAGCGGCGCGGTCTCCTGTAACCATACCGACAGCCGAAATATTGAAAAAAACCGGCGGAATTGAGTTGATTGATATGCTGGCTGGCGGCTTGGAATTAGAAGAAATTTCAGAACCCCCAGCAAATATCACGGCGATTTTGAAGCCCGCGCGGCAACAGCCAGTTAAACTGACTGAAACTGCCGGCATATCTTTAATGGACGACGGGGAAAGTGAGCCAACAAAATTTGTCGGAAAAGCCAGGGAAATTAAACCGGACATTATTGAAATTTTTAAGGAACATCCAACCATAATTCGCAAAATTGAAGACAAGAGGTCGGAAGCGGCGTTAAGACCGCGGCTGGCATTTGCGGAAAAAATAAATATTGATGCAAATATAACTCTCGCTACGGTCAGGGAGGATGAAAGCGTATTAGATTTAAAGCCCGCTAAAAAATCAATATTTGGACCCGAAGGCATTGCCCTAGCCCAAGTCGAAGATATCCTGATAAATGAAATACCTCGCAACAGAGCTGACGAGGTATCAACTGCAGATGCAAACTGCACCCTCACCTCAATCCTCTCCCCTCGGATGCACTCGGGGCGAGGAGGGACTGCAGGGAACCTCCGAAGCAGAGCTACGGGGTATTTACCCAAAGAAGACAATAAAAGGCACGAAACTGCGGCAAAACAGCCAATATCAGCAGGTATTTCTAAAGAAAACGGTTCTGGTATTGGAATTGAAACAATCCGGCTAGTCAAATCCGCGGAAAAAAGTAATAGAGCTATCCCCGCTCCCCCTGTGCATGAGCATAACCCGCGCCAAATACCTAAAAATACTAAGCAGCCAATTCAAGTAAAACCGCAAAAATTGGAAGCGGCTATTTTCAAACCGGAAGCCAGTAAAACCGATCGGGGGGCAGCCGAAACCGCGGCGAGGATATTAGAGGCCAAGCCCGAGGCAAAAGAACCCGCTCAAGCGGCAACGAAATCGGCAGAAGTTGAAGTTGTTAAAAACAGATCCGCGAAAAATGACAATCATGCCCGGCATTATATGGAGCCAATACGGCGCGCATTTACATCGGCCATTTCGCGGGAACAGCTTAAAACCGCTCCGGCTTTTCAAGCCAAGCAAAATTTTAACGCGGCCGGAGCAACAACCGACACTCTAAAATTTAACTCTAAAATTCCCCAACCCGCGCCTAATGGGCAGGCCGCGAAACCGGTAACCGTTAAATTTTCACAAAAAACTTCTCTGCCTTTAAGGCCCGCGGAACTGATAAATAAAATATTAACCTCCAAGCCGGCGATAATTGCCGGCGGCGATGAAATAGTAAATGAAACTCCTAGAGTTTACATTCCCGAATTTGAATTAGCAGTCTAATTAACATAGGACTGTTGCCAAACAAGCTCATCCGCCTCGGGCGGATGCTATATGGCAACAGCCCCAACATGGAGGCAAAAAGTTTATGCCGGAATTTTCAAAAATCGCATACTATGACCTAAAATTAGAGGCTTTAAACGGCCGGCTTGAAAATATTGTCGGCAGGCACGATGAAATGTCAAGAATGGGCAGAGTCTTGGGCCGCCGCATTCATAACAATTGCCTGATTGTCGGCTCAAGCGGGGTTGGTAAAACCAGTCTGGTCTTGGGTTGGATTAAACAAATCTCAGGCCACGCCGGCGGCCAAAAATTACCGCCCGTTATCGCGCTGTCAGCGGAAAGTTTTGACGCTTTAAATTCAAGCGGCCCGGTACCTTTGCAAAAATATAAAGAAGCGATGGAAAGCCTGCCGAAGTGTATTTTATTTATAGATGATTTTGGCCAACTGGTTCACAATAAACCGTGGGCGTTAAACTACGCAACTCAACTACTCAAACCCTTGGCTGAAACCGGCAAAGTCCAATTAATGCTGTGCCTGGAGTCCAAAGAATTTAAATGGCTGGAAAGCCAGCAGCCAAATTTTTTGAATTATTTTGAAACGCTGAATATCACAGCCCAGCCAAAACAAGAACAACTATTAATATTAGAACAGGCTTTAAACAAGTTTAACAAAAAAACTCATATAACCGCCGGCGCGGATACTCTGGATTTAATCCTTCAGTTGGCGGAACGTTTTCCCGCTCTCGGACACCTTCCGGCCGCGGGAATTGCCATACTCGATGAATCTTTGGCTTTAGCGCAAGTAAAAAATTCTCAAAATATCAGCGAGGAAGATATTTTAAGGGTAGTCTCGGACAAAACGGGAGTACCGCTCCAGCAGCTAAAAATTTCCGACAAAGAATTGTTGAACAATTTGGAGACGGAATTGAATACGAAAATAATCGGCCAGAGGCAAGCCTTAACGCAAATAACCTCTGCCATTAAACGAGCGCGTTTGGGCTTAAAAAACCCCAACCGCCCTTTAGGCTCCTTTTTATGCCTCGGCCCGTCCGGCGTCGGCAAAACTGAAACCGCCAAGCTGGTGGCGGAAAAAGTTTTCGGCAAAAAAGAAAGTTTTGTGCGGATTGACATGTCGGAATTCGCCGAAGCTCATACCGTCGCCCGGCTTATAGGTTCTCCGGCCGGCTATGTGGGTTTTGATGCCGGCGGCGGCCTGACCAATGCCATTAAACAACAGCCCTTTAGCTTGGTACTGCTGGATGAAATAGAAAAGGCGCATTCCAAAATATTCGACGTATTTTTGCAGATTCTGGACGATGGCCGCCTAACCTCCGGCCAAGGCGAGACAATTGATTTTACCCAGACCATAATTATGGCCACATCCAACTTGGGCGTTTCGGAAATTATTAACGGCTTTAACGGCCAAGAAGACATGAACGACGACGCATTCCTTCAAGAAAAACTAATCCCGGCGCTTTCAGGCGCTTTTCGTTTGGAATTTTTAAACCGTTTTGACGCAATTTTAGTTTTTAATCCTTTAACAGAGCAGAATTTATTGGAAGTAGCAAAGTTGGAAATTAAAAAGATTGAGGCAAGAGCGGCCAGGCACAAAGTAAAATTTAAAATTGATCAGAATATTTTAATCGGCAAAATTAAAACTTTGTCCGACCCCCGTTTTGGAGCCAGGCCGGTTAAGCGGTTTGTCGAGACCACTTGCGAAAACCTAATTACTCAAAAATTATTAGCTTCTTAATTTTATGCAAACAAAAGAAACTTTAAAACCAGCCGAAACCCATACTGCCGATATTGGAGAGGGGCAAACCGGCGCCGGCTCTATTACCAAAGCCGAAGTGGAAACCATTTACAAAGACAGGAAAAACCGCTTGGAGGAAATTCGCTCCTTGGTTTGCCTGAAGTTCTATAATGACATCAGCGAAAAACTGGAAAACGAAAAATGGCAATTTGAGCAGCTGCTCAACTGGCAAGATGCCAGAGACGAAGCCTTATCCCATTACTCTTTTGTATTGAATCCTTACTATTTTGAACAAAAATTTTTTGGAGTTGAAGTTTAATAACCGCGCCTATGCCTTACATAACCATTGGTAAAAATATCTTTAGAGACAAACAAACGCCTATAATTTTTAAAAACGCCGACCGCCTGCGCCATATGTATATGCTGGGTAAAACCGGCGTGGGAAAATCCACCATTTTCCAAAATATGTGCCTGCAGGATATTTTAAACCAGCACGGCGTCTGCTTTATTGACCCCCACGGCGAATCCATAAAGTGGATTCTGGAACGGATACCAAAAAACCGGCTGGAAGACGTAATTTTGTTTGACCCTTCGGATGCCGAATATTCATTCGGTTTAAATCTTCTGGAATCAAAAGATGAATATGAAAAAGATTTTTTGGTGGCGCAAACCATTGAAATATTTTACAAATTATTCGATCCGGAAAAAACAGGCATCATCGGCCCGCAATTTGAGCATTGGCTAAGATGCGCGGCGTTAACAGTAATGGCCGGACCCGAAGGCGGAAGCTTAATTGAAATTCCCAAACTATTTATGGATAAGCGTTTTGAAGCCAAAAAGCGAAAGTATCTAAAAGATCCTTTGGTTATAGATTTTTGGACAAAGCAGATGGCAAATACTTCGGATTTCCATAAGTCTGAAATGCTTAACTACTTTACTTCAAAATTTGGCCACTTTATGAACAATGGGCTTATGCGCAATATAATCGGCCAAAGGAAATCGGCTTTTAATTTTGACCAGATATTAAACCAGGAAAAAATTCTGCTGGTGGATTTGTCCAAAGGAAAAATTGGCGAAATTAACGCCCAGATGCTCGGCTTGATTTTTATTTCCAAACTTCAGGCGGCGGTACTTAAACGGGCAAGCACCCCGCAGGAAAAAAGATATCCGTTTTATCTGTACGTGGATGAGTTTCAAAATTTAATTACCAACACATTTGCCAGCCTGCTTTCCGAATCGCGGAAATACGGCCTTGGCATCCACCTGACTAACCAGTACTTCGCGCAGCTGCCGGAAAAAATCCAAAACGCCATTTTAGGAAATGTGGGCACAATGGTGGCGTTTGAGGTGGGGATTGAAGATGCCGAAAGGTTGTCAGCGGAATTTTACCCCATGACCAAAGAAGATTTTTTAGGCCTGCCGCGTTTCAATTTTTACATTAAACTGATGATTGACGGCAAGACCAGCGAAGCCTTTTCCGGAATAAGCCTTCCTCCCTCCGCCGAAACCCAAGCCCAAAACGGCCTCCAAATTCGGCTAATTAACCAGCTCGCTTACGCTGTTCCTAAAAAATTGGCCGATGAGCAAATAAACAGCTACGTTCGGTAGGCTGGCAACAACAGCTAATTTTGACTTTCAAAGACAAAAGCCCGCTCCAACATTGGAGCGGGCTTTTACTACTTACTACTTACTACTTAACCGGCGCAGGGGCTGTTGGGGCTGGAGCAGCAGCCGGAGCGGCGGTTCCTTGTGGGTTGGCCTTGTAGTTATTAATCGCTTGTACTACCTGGCTGTCTTCTTTCATGCTTTCGTAGAACAAAATTTGGCTCTTGGAAATTTTCATTTCATCTACCGGACCATGAAGTTCGTTGCCTAACTTAACTAAGGAAATTTGCGACTGAGCTTGCTGTTGCTGTTCTGTTTGTCCGCTGCCTTGCAAGCCAGGCTGTTGAACCACTTGCAGATAATAAATGTCTTTTAAGGTTGTGTACCCGTCGCTAGCCTCGGACATTTTACCGAAATAAACTTGGCCGTTAGTCAAAAAGACCGCGTTATAAGCTGAAGATTTAATACTCACAGTTTTGGCAGCCTCTTTGGTTGACTTACCCATTAATTTGTCGCGGAACAGCACACCCACTACCAACAAAACAACCACGATTACCGCTAAAATAATCCATGGCATCTTGGAAGTTGGGGCTGGTTCTACCGCGACATTTTGCGCGGCGACTACCGGCCTGTTTATCTTTATTTCGTCTGACATAAATTTATATTTATTTATTAATTAATCTGTAACTTGTTAAAGAGACTTGATAATTTCAACACCTCATAACCATCAGCAAACCAAAATTTTGCATATTAACAAAAGAAGATTTTTGATTAATTTTCCGGGCTAATTTTTTAACCCCAAAACCCGCTAACACTACAACAATAAAAACATAAGCCTGGGTGGGAATAGAGGGAACCGGCTGGGCAGGAGCTGAATTTAGCCTGAAAGAAACAATTGTTTGAACCGGCCAAGTGGCAACTACGACCATTGATTTTATCAGCGATACTGTTGTCACAGATACTTTTTGAGTACTATTGGAAAATCCTGCCACTAGCCTAAAACATGAGGCAGGCTGGTTTAGGTTCATGATCGACTGGCCCTGAACAGAGTTATCACCGTAAAATTTAGCTGTCATACAACCAACTGCCCCACTTGCATTTTCAGAATTAGCTACGCTGACCATCGTGTGATTCGGGGCAGTATTTGCCACTTCAACCACCTGAATGGTTCTGACCGAATAAGCCGCTACGGAATTGCTAAAATCACTGCCAGAGCTTTTTGCCCCGGCAATATTATTAAGTGGGCCAACAATGCCAAAAACCACAATTAATAATAAACACAGGTAATTTTTAAACACAATTTTTGCTTTCATAAGAAATACAGTCTCTTAATATTTTAGCACATTTCAGCAAGTTTGTTTATCCACAATTGCTTTTAACCAAACAATAATAGTTTACTTTTGTCCAATTAACAATTACTTTTTATATTTGACGAAACTATGTGGTTAATAGTATCATTATAGGAGATAGGCATCCATCAAACTTACGTTATCGTTCTTGTTATCGTTTCCACCCCCCTTAACCTCTTTATATGTCCAGACCATTTGACCCCATAACCATAAAAATTCTAGGCTTACTGAAAAAAAATCCGGAGAATTACAAACGACTCCATAAAGCCGCCTGTCCGGAAAAGCCCTATAAATTTTTTTATAACATTATGTTCCGCCTGGAAAAGCTGGAACTGGTAGAAAAAACGCGCGATGTGGGCGTATTAGTGGCGAAAATTACCGGCGATGGTAAAAAATTACTCTTGCGGAATAATCCGGAAAAAGACGGGGTGTGGAAGCTGGTTATTTTTGACATTCCGGAAAAACAAAAAAAAATCCGTGCCGTTTTGCGGGCAAAATTAAAACAGCTGCATTTTAAAAAATGGCAGAATAGTATTTGGATATCGCCCTTTACCCTGGACGCGGATATTGAAGATGAATTCAACCAGTTGGCAAAAAGATTCTTTGTCCGGCTAATAAAAGTCAAAGATATAAACCGAGTTGATGACTTAGAAAAAATGTTTCCGGTATCTTAGTAGATAGTGAAACTCCCCGCCCAAGGAAGGGCGGGGCTTTCTGGTGCGTGGGTAAAAGCCCGCTCCGATATCGGAGCGGGCTTTTACTATCTACTTACCCAACGCCTCATCTATTGCCTGTTGGAATGCGCTAAAAGGTTGAGCACCAACCAGTTGCTTGCCGTTAATATTAAATGTCGGGGTGCCGGATACTCCGACGGCCTGGCCGTCTTTTTGGTCACCCTGCACAATACTTAAAGTTACGTTGGAGTCGAGGCATTGATTAAATTTATTTTTACCAAAACCAAAACTGCCGTTATTTAAGCCTAAACTATCTGCGTATTTTTTTAAGTCCTCAGTCGCTAAACCTATACCATCGGCTTTGCCGTTTTTAAACAATAAATCATGATACTGCCAAAATTTCCCTTGTTGGTTTGCACACTCCGCGGCCACAGCGGACCCTTGGGCATTTGCGTGAAAGGGCAATGGGAAATGCCTGAATACCAGTTTAACTTTACCGGTATCAATATATGTGCTTTTAATTTGCGCGAATGTCTGGTCTATAAATTGTTTACAAAAAGGGCACTGAAAGTCGGAAAACTCCACAATCGTCACTTTAGCATCGCTTTTTCCCAAAACCGGAGCGCTCTTTCTTTCGTTCACCTTAACCGGCCCGGTTGGCTGGCTGGGAACCGAAGGCTGGTTGGGAACAGCAGCGCCTTTAGCGGAGTTTCCTTGTAGAGCGACCAAGCCTCCGGAGTTGCCGGAATTATTCAAAATTAGCTTAGTATTATAAAAGATACTAAGCGCGATTATGACTGCGGCGGCTATTATACTGCCTGCAATTATTGTGGGCGGGCTATATCCATGATTACAATTCTCATCATGGATATGCTTGTGTGATTCATTTTCCATAGCAGTTCCTTTACGGGACAATTGCCCCTATTCTAAATTATGAATTATTTACTAATAATAGCACCTTAAACTTAAAATACAAAATCGGCAGACAGATAACCGTCCAGACAAATCGGGACGGTTATCTTCTAAAAAACTGATATTTATGAAACTTTACAAATTTGGAATGGTTAACTCAATCCCGACTTTCATGGTTTTGGGATTCTTGACTTTGTCAGTATTGGCTTCCAAAATTTTTCTCCATTTTGTCCCGTCCCCGTAATATTTTTTAGAAATTCCCCACAGCGTGTCACCCTTCTTAACTTTGTAAGTTGCCATGGTTGTCGCGCCCAACACAGCCGCCGGCCTCCAACTAGAGTCAAACTCTAAGCCGTCAAAAGAACTCACACCGGCTTCGGCAAAAAATTCCGCGGCAGTGGAAAACCCTTTGCCGGTATTTTTGTTATAAATTGTCCCGTTAACATTGGCATAAGTTCCGCTCATATCTCTGTAATTTTGCGGCATCTGCAAACCTGATGGCCCATTAAAGCCGGATCCTTGCACGGCACCATAGGTGGTTACGGTATTGCCGGTGGAGGCGCGTAATTGCGAGATCAAATTATTTAGCTGTTGAACTTGGGATTGCAAGCCAACAATTTGCGCGGTAGTGCCGGAATCAATCACTGTTACGGTATTCGTCCCGCTCCTGTTTGCTAAAGCGGTATTTAAAGCATCTATTCGGTTTTGCAGTTGGGAAATTTGGCTTTGTAATTGGCTAATAATTAACTGATCCGAGGAAGAAGTCGTTCCTGTCGTTCCTGTCGTTCCTGTCGTTCCTGTCGTGGTTCCAGTTCCAGCCACGCCCCCATACCTATCGGTAAATGATACGATACCGCCACCAGCTCCATCAGTCAAATCCAAATCATCATTGGAAACTACGGAGTCGGTAACTATAAAAGATAATTGGTTAGAAACCCTAGGTATGCCTAATAAATTCTTGACCTGAACTTTATAACTGCCCACCGCGAGGTTACTTGGCAAGGTAAATATTAAACCCTGACCTAAGACCATATTGGGGGTGATTCTGTGAATTACGGCGCCGGAGCTATTTACAATTTCCACGGAATTTTTGGCTAACTCGGAATTAAACTTACTGCCGACAATGGCCATCCGATAGTTATTTGCCAATTGGCTTCTGCTAACTGATGTTATGGAAAGCTGAGTAATTACCGGGGCATTTTCATATACCATATCACTGCCAAAATCCGTCGCTACCACGCCTCCGGCAATAACATTAATTGTCTCTGTATTTGATACTTTACCAAAATTAACTCCCGTCCCGACATATTTCAACCTTACCGAATATTGTCCGGTGGCTATATTTGACGGCAGTACCACCGATACGGTTCCGGAACCAAATTGCGGCAGTGTTTGAAAACCCAAAACATTTCCCGCTGAATTTATCAGCTCTACGGCAACATTGCCGGCCGTAATCCCCTGGCCGGTTATGGTTAACGTATCCCCTGCTTTTAAATTTCGCGCGGACACACTGGCAATGTTCAAAACAAACGCTCCGGTTGTTGTTCCGCCAAGATTAGTACCGACTCCCGGATTATTAGGCAAACCGGTGTTGCCCGGGCGAGCCTCATCCGCCAGCCCCTGTTTTAATTGAGCAATAGCGCCTTCCAAGCCATACATTGCTATTTTATTGGCAAAATCACCCGCGTCAATTAAAACATTACCAACCCTTATACCATACGTAGGCGCTAAATCCGCGTTTGAGGTAGGTGCTTTATTTCCAAGCACTTCCACAACAGGCGAACCGCCGCCGGCGCCAAAATAGCTAACCTCTACTACTCCACCCAGCGCTTGGGCAATTTTTTGGGCGACTTCCAAAGTCGCGTGGTTGTCGGTACGGCGCGGAGTTAATGTTTTATCAATACTATTATATAAATAAACATTACTCAGAAAAACCGGGGCGGAAGAACCTAGTCCTAACCCCTGTTTGATTATTCCATCCCTAACCTCCTCATAAGTCTTACCCTGAACAGTTCCCGACCTATTGGAATATATTTTTAACTGGTCGTTGTAATAAACAGTAACCGTGTAAATTTTCCATCCGCTCTTTAAAATGTTGTCTGAATCAAAAGGAACATTTGTAGCAAGGGCGGTAATGGCAAAATTTATGGCAACGCCCATATCCTGGCCGCCTACTTTTATCCGCATACCCCAATTGCCAACATGCTCGGCTAGCACGGTGTCTGTAACAGTTAGCCGTCCTTGCGCGTCAGTTGTCCCTAAAACGCGGATGCCGACTTTTTTCTGCCCATTCGGCAATACTTGTTCGGTTCCAACCGTTACTTCGGCGTTAGGTTTAGCGCCGGTAATGCTGATTTTCCAAACATCGCCAACTTTCATGTTGGTTGCCGAAGCACCGTCCGCTTTGGCAAAGGCGGCTTGTCCAATTGCTTGCCCGACAGTAACAGGCGCTTGGCCGGTCCAAACTCCGTTTGTTAAAGTATACAGCAGGCCGTTAATTAAAGTTTTAGCCGCTAAAACATCTTTCAGCGCCGTGGCAAAAGTGCTCTCTTGGGCAAAACTTGAGGGGATCTTGTCTAAATTTTGACTTGATGTTATAAAATAATCGGTAAATAATTGTTTTTCTTCCGCGGTAAGACCAGCCCATGGAGTAATTTTGGCTTTTTCGATGACTGTTTCAATTGTAGCCACAACTCCTGCCTCAGCTGAACTAATTTTTATGGTCAGTTCAACCGTTTTTTCCGTTGTGCCATCATCTGCTTTTACAGTAACTTTATACTCCTTGCCGGCAGTCTCGCCGGCGGGTATGCCAAAAATTGTTCCGGCATCGGCCGCGTTAAATTCCATCCCCGGCGGCAGTTCGCCTTCCATACTCCAAGTATAATTTCCGGCGTCCAGTATTTGGTCTTTATTGCCAATAACCTGAAAACGGTATTCTCTGTAATCGCCGGCCTTGGCCGGAAGACTGTTTTGCCCGGCGGAAATTATGGAAAATTCGGAAATAATTTCTCCTTCTTTCGGAGCCTGTTCGGTAAAAGCTTTTTGAATATTTTCCAAAGACCCCGGAGCCAGTTCAATAACCGCGTCGGTTTCAAAATTATGCAGTTTCTGATCCGCGCCGATATAAACCGTCTGCCTCACTTCGCCTCCCACATAAGCCGCTAAGCCTTTTTCCGTACGGTACACTGTCAGAGTTTCCAATTCATCGGCATTAACCATTGCCGCTGGTGCCCCCACACTGTCCGGAGCCTCCACAATCACTTCAAAATTGGCCGAAGCGGTACCGTAATTAATGGTAATATTAGCGGTGCCAACACTCTCACCGGAAATTTTCAATTTATTTCCGGAAACTATTGCTACGGTCGCTATAGAAGAATCTGAGGAGGCAACTGTTGCCATATTTCCACTAATTCTTGAGGTGCTTGGGGTTACAATATTGCCGGATTCGTCAGTCACTGTAAATAAAACTTCCGTACTAGCGCCGGCTTTAACCGTTGCTGAAGAAGCGCTAATGGAATAAGTATGCAAAACTTCCCCGCCTTTGTTCGGCACCTGCGCTTCCATGGCATTAATAATTAAAGCGGATTCTTCCGCGGTTAAATTCAATAATGAATTATCATTAAAATCATACAGCTTGCCGCCTACCCCAATGTAGACAGTTTTTTGAACTCCTCCGCCAATATAGGAAGCCAGCTGGGTCCCATATTTATACACCTCAAGATTTTGCAAATCACCGGCTGTAATTTTTGGTGCAACCGCGGTAGGAGGTGGGGTTTGAGTATTAGTATTTTGGCGAACCCATTCTCCGCTTGCTGATACGTAAACAATCCCGCCAATTTCAGTTTTTGTTTGTCCGTCTTTTAAGGTCCATCCGCCCTCGCCATCTGCAATATAAATAAAAGTATTAGGGTTGGTAACTTCTTTTCCTGACACAACCACCCAGTGATTGTTATGAAAAATTTGAGGCAACTCATCTATAGTTTGAGTTGCTCCTTCTGTTGGAGTATTGTCTATAATTTTTTCCTCTACAACTTTTTCCGCGACCTGATTTACAGTCACATTAAAAGTGACAGATGTTCCGCCGTAACTAATTGTTACTTTAGCATCACCTTCGTTTATACCCCGGACAGCAACTTTATCTCCCTCAATCTGTGCCAATACTATATTACTATTTGAGGTCTGCGCCGAAGCGCCAACCAAGGAAACCGGACTGCCGGTTTCATCTACTATGTTAAAAGTCATGCCTCCCCAAGTACCCTGGTCTACGGACATACTTGAAGCGCCGGTGGTAATAGTATAAGTATGAGCTACGGCACCGCCACTTGCTTGCTGCTCTATCCACACGCCATTACTGCTCCTATATAAAGTCCCACTGACTAATTTTTCTTGGCCGTCTCGTAACATCCAGACAGATCCGGTAAATATTTCATTATACCCTTCGGAATTTTTCCTTACATCATTAATCTTTGGGCCGGTATCCGCAGGAGCCGGAGGAGGTACTTTTTGTTGGATAATAAATTCATCCGCCGCGCTGCTGTACGCGCTTTCGGCCGCCTCTTGCGCTGTCACCAAACTTGGGCGCTCAGTGTCTACTTTTGCTTGAATTTCAGCCAGACGAGCATCAGTTTCTTCCTGAGTGCCAAAATTAGCCGAGTCCGCCGTAGCCTCTGTTACCCACTGGTCAAAACTCGCCAAGGCAGTTTTGGCCGCCGTTACGTCCGCGCCCAAAGTGTCTAAATATTCCCGGGTAACCGAGGCCTTGGCTGTACTCACGCCAAAAAACCGCGACAAGGCCGCCTTCACTTTACCGGCCGCGGTGGAAGTTTTTTGCCCGCTCTGCGTGCGGACAAACTGAGTCTGGGAAGTTTTTGGCGCGAACGGCGCGGCCGCGCCCAAAAGCGTGGAACCCACGCCAATACCGGCGAGAATTTTTTCCTTCGTGCTAACTTTTTTCTTTTCGCGCTTTACGCGCTTGATTTTGACTTTGTCCATAATCGCGGATTTAATTGTTTGAGAAGTTTTTTTAAATTTTTTAGTTTTTTTCATAAACCCATTTTAATTTATTAGGGGTTAATATTATTACCATTGGCTTGGATTACCGCGAGAGCGGCCTGGACATCACTTTTTGATATAGAAAGTTTTTCTTTAGTGTTTGGATCGGTCCAAGTAACCGTACCGGGGCGGCCGATGTTTTTCGGGTCTGTTGCCCAATCTACCAGCCTGTCCCAATTCACTGGCGAGCCGGAGATAACCCCTGCCACCATTCCCCCAGCCGGACCTGCGACCATAGAAGCCCCACCCATTACTGCAAGCCTGCTAAAGGTTTTTAATTTGGAAGAATCTAAATTTAAATTATCAGCCTTATCTCCCCTAATTTTATCTGTAATTGCTCCAATTCCGGCACTAATTCCGCTACTAGCCTTATCTTGTAAATCGGTAATTCTACTTTGGACTTGATTTATTAACGAGCTATTAGGATTAACGGCACTAACACTAACAAATTCTCTTGCCTTAGAATCATATTTCATTAAATCCTGCCCCTGTACGCCTACGTAAAAATAAGAATTTCCACCCGCGTCTTTATAATCTACCCCATTTGTGGTAGTAACTTTTGTGCCGTCCGCTAAAATCAGCGGGGTAAAATTTAAAGTTGCACTGACCTCAGAATAAACAGGGTCCACCTGTTTGTTTTGATATTTAGCCAATTGCTCTTGTATTGAAGGGCTGGTAGCATTTTGTTGCGCATTACTGACCAAACCGCGACTGGCGCTACTGGTACTGTCTTGGGCAATATTACCAGTTTGATTACCGTTGTTTTGATAAACCCCAACCGGCACAGACGGCAAAGTAACATACACATGCTCCGGAATGGAAACCAAACTTTTTACTTCATCTATAGACAAATTTGCGGTTTTTTGCTGTTCAGCGGTTTGGGGATTTACCACTACTGTATAAGAATTGTCGCCGGTCCTGGTTACCAAAGCCCTTTGCCCGTTTGGTGTAAGAAATTCCTGAACAACTCCTGTTGGAAGAACATCTGGGGATTTATTATAAGCATATTTGCCGTTGCCTGCTTCATTTATAAGTAAATTTAAATAATCTTGATAACTCAAAGTTTGGACTTGCCCCGCTTCGCCGGGAAATCTAACTTTAAACGTCCCGTCGGTCTGCGGTTGGACTTGCATTATAGTTCCATTTTTTAAATTCAAATCATACCCTTCCAAAACCTTTCCAAACACCATGTCTCTGGTAAAAATATCCCTTTCTGGTTTACCCTCCCGGCCTATTTGACCAACCACTGTTTTATACCATTCCTCGGCTGTGTAATATTTAGGGTTGGGGTCATTTTCTCCCCGTCTGACCAAATAACCGCCATCATCAGTTCCGCTTATGAAAGTCATTCTGCCATCCAAAAAAATACTGGAGCTCATAGCATAATCACCTGTGGGGGCTTTTCCATCGTCATCCTGATTAATCCTAAAGACATTGTAACTGCTGGAGTCTGGTATGCCTTTTACCAATTGTTTGGCATTGTCAATAGCTATGAAAAGTGGCCGAACCACGCTTTCATAATCCATTCCATAAGCTTCGGCCAGTCTATCGGCTCGCCAAGTTTCGCCATTAGCGGCAATCGCGTAGCCATCTTTCCATTCAACAATCGGCGATCCTCCGGGCGTGGCAGTGATATTTTCTAAACCTTTAGGGACAAAATTACCAAGTCCTGCTTGATTAACCACGTCAACTCTTGTGCCGGAAGTGCTGTCCGCCGACTTAGGTGTCACGGAGGTGCCAATACTTATGCCGGGACTCCGGCTCGTTGATCCGTCCGTTTGCAGATTATCCGTCCTTTTCCCCCAGGCATCATAAACCGCCGGCGCGTATTCCACCGGTGTGGCATCTGTAATCACATTTATAAACGGAGTTTCCGGCGTAACTGTTGATATAACCGGACCTTGCTGTCCTGGCACTAGTCCGCTTTCCCACTGCTGGCGGGTATAAACTTTTCCTGCTACAACAACATAACTCGCTCCGGCAGTTCCGCCGGACCAAGCCACCACTTCATCCCATGTACCTGCGCCGCCGTAAGCCATTGATGGAGTTATGGTTATCGGATTTATTATTACCGGTTGTTCCGCAACTTTAGGGTATCCCTGCTCATCATATAGGGTATTAGTTTGTAAATTATACCATGTACCATTTACCTGGGTAAGCGGAGTTGAGCCATCGGCAGCGATTTTTATTCCCCCGCTTGAATCAATATTTTCCGGTTGCTGATTTAAATTTTGCCCATCCCAAAGCCAAGTTTTACCCACTTCATCTGTCACCACATTTCCATTCCATTCTTTAATAGGAAACCCGTCCGGGGTTGCCGTTGGCTTTTCCGCGGCTGGTGTTACCGGAATACCTAACACGTACGATGGCAAGCTGACATTCGGCACATTATTTATGGCAACCGGAATATTAGGCTCTTCTACCGCCGCTCCCGGCACATAGGTTTTTTGAGTATCGCTCCAAAGGTAAGGGTTGCCGTTATAATCTTGATAGTTGCCGTTATTATTATAAATTTGCGTACCGTTAGCAATTTGCGCCACCAATGCCGGAGCCGGGGCGTTGTATATTTCATTCATCTGCTGTTGAATTATCCAAGGCACCGGGGCTGTCGGCACCCGAGGAAAATATCCTTCCCCGGAACCTTCGCCTAAACTTTCCTTTTGTCCACTGGTGGGCAACGCAGAGCCTTCTGGACCCGCTTCTCCGGAACCGGTTTGTCCACCTTGGTTTTGTGTCTGACTTTGAGCCGACGCTTGACCCTCCAAGTTTCTCAAAGCATTAGACGCAAAGTTATTATAATTTGGCGTCATTGTCTCTGTGGTAAAAGACAACGGGCTAACATATCCTCCGCCGGCGCCATAACCTACCCCACCTCCGCCGCCACTGCTTCCGCCGCCACTCCAATACCCGCCTCCGAGTCCATAAAATGGATTACTGGCCGCGCTTCCGTCTGTATACCAAGCTTTAGCTTCCGGAACGCCAAAAGTATCCGTTAAAAGTTTTTTTATTTTACCGGTTTTAGAATCTTTATTTTGGGTCTGTACCCTGACCATTGGCTTGATATTGGTCGCCTTTCCACCCGTGCCGCCCGCGCCAAACCCGGCCAAAGTTGTCCCCAAGCCCAAACCCGCCAAAACCTTAGCCTTTGTGCTAAGTTTTGGCTTTGTACGTTTAATTCTTTTTATGACCACCTTTTTCATAAGTTTTTTCTTTGTTTTGCCCATAACCATAGGACTATTTTTGATTTCTGAAAAGTATCTATCTCACATTAATTAAATCATTTTTTTTAAACTTTGTCCAATATACGCCCGCTGGGGTTGTTAAATTCCTCGGCAATATCTTTTTGGGGCAAAAAAGCAAACAAATGCTTAACAAAAATGTTCTCTATTCCCACATAATCCGGTGTTTTGGACTTGCGGCTAATACTTTGAATTAAACCCGCGACAAACTCTAACTCTCTTACTTTGATATCACCCAAGTTTTTAAAATGATTCTCCTCCATTAGCCATTTCAGCAATTCCGCGTTTAAACTTTTTAACTCAATGGCACGAGTCAGCATTAAATAAAACCGTGATAGCCACAAAATATCCGGCACCAACATTTTTTGATTATTTCCTTTTCTATATTCTTCCACTGCCAAATTTATTACCCCAACCCGCCGGCCCAAACTTAAAGCGCCGGCCCTATGGGAAATGCGATTTAAAATGGAGACGGAAAATTCCGGGGACTTGGCGAAATTCCCCGGCAACCCGAAAATTTTTTTACAAAAAAATAAATCCTCCAGACTATGCATACTCGGCACCCCGCCGGCCGCCAGCCAAGCCTTTACTGTTACCGCTATATTCACGGTAGCCAGTCTGTTTAGCTTTTCACCGTCATCTTGACTATAAAAGGAAATTTGCGCGCCGGCCGGTTTAATTAAATGCCAATTTAAATGCAACTTAGTGGCAGTTAAAACATCACTTCCAAAAGTTTGAGCGGGATCAGCCTCTAATTCCAAACTGCCGGACAAGCTGATTAATTGATAATTGGCAAAACTATTAATAATGCCGGAAACATAATTTTCCGAAAACCGGCAGTCGCAATCGGTGGACACAAGGATGCCGTTTTCTTTAACTGCGGTTTGGGTTAAAAAACTTCTGCATACTTCATTGCCGGCAAAGTTTCGCGCCAGACCAACGGTATTTTGAATTTCCGCTTTTGCCTCCGTGCTTTTGTCTATAACCCTTATTTGCAGGCCGCTATCCCTAATTTCTTCCAAGTCTACCCGAAACTTTTCCGCCTCAATTGGAAAAGCTACTGAACTTTGACCGCTTAAATAATTTAAAATTTTTATTGTCTGTTGATTAGCAAAAAAAGCGGGAGACTTATTTACAGCATCCGCTTTTGCATTATTTATCGCGAAAACCGCTTCAAAATCCTGAAACTCCACGCCTTTTTGCCTGACTAGCGACTGCAAAGGACGCAAAAGCATTCCCGGAGTTTCGTCAAAAATTGGAATAATAACCGCCAACTTGCAGGTTTTTAGCATTGACAAATTATTTCCGCCGGACAATGTTTTGCTAAAAATATTTTCCACTTGATGAAAATTGATGGTTATAACTTTACTAAATTAGTCGGTTGATTGTTAATAAAACCGGTAATATTTTGCGCTGTGGTGTCCAAAATTCGCATAACCGCTTCCTTGCTGTTAAAAGCATTGTGCGGGGTGATTAACACATTTTCCATATGCATAAGTTCGTGGTCCGAAAGGGCGATTTTTAACTGATCTTGATTTGGGTGGCCACTAAGCATAGTATGCAATTCTTCTTTAATAAACCCTTCTTCTTCCAGAACATCCAGTCCCGCTCCAGCCAAAATCCCTTCCTTTAGGGCCCAAACTAGAGCTTCGGTCTCCACCAAACCGCCACGGGCAGTGTTAATGAGCACACTGCCTTTTTTAAAAGTTTTTAAATTTTCTTTATTGATCAAATGATGCGTGGCCGGCATATACGGCACATGTAAAGTTATTACGTCGGATTGGGCAAATAAATTATTTAATTCAGAATATTCAAACCCATACTCTTTGGCAAATTCCGCTTTAGGATGAGGGTCATATGCGAGGACTTTCATACCAAAACCTTTGGCAATTTTTACCACGTAGATGCCAATATGTCCAACGCCGACAATACCGATAGTCTTATCTTTTAAATCGAATCCCTGAAGTTCTTTGGTGTCAAACGAGGCCCGGTCTTTCACCTGCTTAATGCCTTGATACATTTTTCTGGCCAGCGCGAGAAGCAAAGCAAAAGTAAATTCTGCTACGGTATTTTCTCCGTAAGTTGGCACATTGGATACGCTGATGTTTTTTTCCGCGCAGGCCTTTAAATCAATATGGTCATAGCCGGTACTGCGGGTAGCCGCGTATTTTAAATTTTTCATTCTGTTGATTACCGCACTGTCAATGGGACAGCCCAAAAAAGCGCACAGAACTTCCGCGTCTTCGTCTTCGGGCAAAATTTCCGGGCGGTTTCTAAACACCAGCTCGTGACCGGTAAATTTGGCGGTTAAATATTCCTGTTCCCAATTTTCTGTTTCAATAAATACAATTTTCATGAGGTTTGATTTTAATTTATATTTTAAATGAATCTCCCCGAAGCAGATCTCCGAGGTATCACAGCACTACAGTGTTCCATTCCGAACGAGTCCGAATGCATCTGAGGACGAGTCGAGGAATCTATTACTTTAACAGATCCCTCCACCCCTCGGAGGCACTCGTCGGTCGGGATGGACACAGGACACACCCCGCAGCAAAGCTTTAGCGGAAATCTATTTCATTATATCACGAATAGTTACTGCTGGAGCATGACAAAAAAATCGGAAACATTCGCCCCGGTGGGGCCGGTAATTATGCTTTCGCCAAGGCTCTCAAAAAAAGTAAAGCTGTCGTTATTGGCTAAAAACTTTTCCGGCTCCAGGTTCAAAACTTTGGCTCTGGCCGCCACACTGGCATCGGCCACTGCGCCGGCCGCCTCGGTATTGTCCCGCCCGTCAGACGCCAGGCAGAGTAATACTTGATTGTCTTGGATGATTGATAACGCCGCTAAAGCCATTTCCTGGTTTCGTCCGCCTTTACCTTCGCCTGAAAGGCGCCCTGAGCCAAGCCGAACGGGTGCCTTAATTTTTACCGTGCTTTCCCCCGCGCCCAGCAGGCATTGGCCTTTTTTTGACTCGCTGATTATTTCTTTGGCTAGTTTCCCCGCTTCTCCCTGGTAGGCAGGAGAAAATATTTTTACCGTAAAACCTAACTCTTCCGCCCGCTCGCTCATGGCAGTAAGAGCCTGCTTGGCCGAGACAAATAAAATATTATGGATATTTTTAAAGTATTTTTCTTCTTTCGGCGTTTCTAACAGCTTGCAACTCGGCAACTCGCACATTGCCAGCACATCATACTTTTGCAAAATTTCCGCGGCATCGCGGTTGGTAGTGGCGTCCTTCACCGTGGGGCCGGAAGCCACCATGGAAATATCATCCCCGGGAACATCGGAAAAAATTAACGAAATACACGTGGCCGGATAAATTATTTTTGCCAAATTACCCCCCTTTACCGAACTAATATGCTTGCGTACGGTATTCAATTCTTGGATGCCGGCGCCTTTAACCATTAGCGCGGACGTTAGGGCGCTTTCTGTTTCGCAAGTCATATCGTGCGGCCGGCACAGCAAAGCGCTCCCGCCACCAGAAACCACGCAAATTACCAAATCTTCCTCCCCGCAAGCCTCTAACATAGCCACCAGTTCTTCGGTGGCTTCAATGTTAACCTTGGTGGGAAGCGGATGCGTGCCAACGCGGCAAACAATGTTGCCTAAAGATCCTTCTTTTAAATCCAGCACGTAGCCACAAGTGATTTTATCTTTTAAAATCTGTTGAATGGCGGTTACAGCTTCCAGCGCCGCCTTACCAAACCCAATACAGACTATTCTTTTAAACTGGCCGAGCGCGAACTTTTGATTAAAAATTATTAATTGTTGCTTTTTTGGCTCATACAAAAAATTCTTCTCCACGGCCTTCTTTGTATTAATCGCTTCAAACCCCTCCTCGGCAATTAAAAGCGCCTGCTTCCTTAACGCCGAAGTTGCTAATTGTTGGAAATTTTTTATAACTTGAATCATTTTCTCAAACGCCAAATACTACAATAATACATATTATTGTAGTATTTGGCTATTATTAAAATCTTGTCTCAAAATTTTCTCAAGCTCTTTACTTAATCTCGATTTGTCTTTCAATTGCCGAATTACGCTATCCAACCTTTTCTTTTCTTTATGAGTTGCTGATTTTACTATTTCGTTTAATAATATCTGGGGCCAAAAATACATTGGGTACTTGCGTTTCAACTGCTTCCATTCCAAATTCTCCTCTTTTGGCTCGTTTTTGGCTCGTTTTAGAACCGTGCGATAACCATCACCATAAAGTTTTAACCACCAATGTACTTTGGCAACGGTGGTATAGCTGGCTTTGGTAATTTTGTTAACTTGCTCGTATGTATTTCCCGCGTTAAGCAGTCTTGCTATCTGAAGTCTCCTGGCCAGCATCAAAACTTCAGACTCCGACAATAGATCCTTAATATAATTAGCAGCCTCAATACTGCTGCGCAAAGAAGAAATGGATCTGACAAAATCTAAAAACAGCTCATCCTGTTCTTTTTTTGAGAGTCTGTCAACATTAGTGTACTTTCCCATAATTTTTGTTTCTTATTTTAGCCATTAGACTTGTTGCTTAATAATTTTTCGCCCAAAATATGCTCTTTCGCCAAAACCTTGTTAAAAATTTCTCCGCTTAACTATGGTTAAACATCAAAATTTATAAACTGCGGTTTTGTCTGAAATATCATATTTTGCTTCGAAAAATTATTAAGCAACAAGTCTATTTACTATAATAATATGTAGTATTGTAGTGAATGTCAATTTTTTTAGTCCAACATGTCCCAAACTTTTCCCGCGACATTACGGGGAGCGCCCAAAAGCGGATCGTGATGAAGGTTAATAAACGGCAAAGAATTCACTTCTATAAATCCGCACTTTTGTTCCCGCCACGATTTGCCAATATCAGGAATAATAAAATCAAACCCCGCCAGCGGATCACCCAAAACTTTAGCGGCGCGTTCAAACAACTCCCGATTGTCCGGATGGCAAATTGCAAAATCTTCACTGGAAGAACCCCCATAATTCACTCCAATTTTTTCCGAAAGATAAATTGTCTGCCCAACCGGGAGAACCGAGGTTAGAGTTAAATTTTGTCTGCCCAAAAACCTTTCCATTTGTTGATCGGCCTGAATATTTTTTACTCCCGGACAAAGTTCTTGGTTTTTGAACTCAATCAATTTATTTATGACATTCTCGCCATCGCTGATAATTTGGGGGGCATCCCCTCGCAGTACGCCGGCAAGTTCAAAATTTATTACCGTGCCCCGATAAACCGGACCCATAAGCTGCTGCTCTACCATTACCCAATAACATAGTTGTTTAGCAATACGAAACGAAATTTTTAACTCTTCCAGGGAAGTAACAAAAGTAGTGCTATGCCTGCCGCGGCTGCCGGCTCGAGGCTTAACAATAACGGAAACAGGAAGTCCGATTCGCCGATTCGCCGATTCGCCGACACTACCTTCATTTTTATGTTGGTGCTGAATCTTATCAAAAATCTGTTTAGCCTGACCCCAACTTCTGCAACTGGCTCCGATTGGCACCGGCAGACCTTCTGCCATCAGCTTTTTCTTAAATAACCATTTGTCATCCATTAAATCCAGCCATGGGTTAATGTAACCGGCCGGCCTGGGCAACCCGGAAAAAATTATCCTTGATCCTTCATCCTTGATTTTTGACGATGAAGGATGTTGCTTCTCCGCAACATAGCAATCAAACGGCTTGCCAAACAATAAAAGCTCTTTCATTAAAATTCCGCGCTTCTCCGCTTCTTCCCACAGCACCTGCGCTCGGCGGACTTTGCATTTTTTTCTATCCGGCTGGCTGGTAATAATTTTGAGAGTCTGTCCAAGAGCCAAAACGGCCTTTACAAGCTTTCCGCCCCAGCCAAAACGCGCGGCCATCCTGGTAGCGGGATTATAAAGCACCAACTGGCGCACCGGAGTCAGAAGAATATTTAAACTTTCGAAATACCAATTAATCCTATGTGGTACTTGGTTGTTTCCGCAAAAAGAACAATTATTTTTTGTCATACCGTTTCTTTACCAACCATGTCCCCGCCCCGGCTAAAGCTAAAACTATCACCCACCAGGCGATTTTGCCGGCAACATTATTTTGTGCCGGCAATAAAATAATATTCTCAACCAGCGACTGTTTAGGGGTTTTTTTCGCCCCGGCGACTGGTTCAGAAATTTGGTTACCGGCGCTACCGCTGTTTTTTTGATCATCAACACCCTGCCCGGACGGGTCAACATAATTTATATTACCGGACAAATTCGGCTGAACATTTGCCGGGGGCGGCTGCAACTGCTGAGGCGTAGGCACGTATTTGGTTGCCGCCTGAACCGAGGGGGTAATTAATAAAAATATTCCGGCGCTAGTAAAAAATATACCTTTAAAAATTCTATTCATGATTCTAAATTCTTAATTCTTGATGCTATTCTAGTCGCTTGTCCAACTAATTTGCTGATACCCGTCTGTGCTCAGCGGGAAGCTCGGCGGCGGGGAATATAATAAATTACCGTCGTAATTGGTATAAGTATTGCGAAAGCCAGAAATCACATTACTCCCGCTAACATATGTCCAAGTCCATAGACCGTAGGAGGCCAAACTCCCGTTTACAGTAATACTATTTTTTACGTTGGTATAGCTTGGATACCGATAGACCTGAACACTGCTATTTTGGGCAATCATGGCGGCGTTAACTGTTAAATCCGTCGGGGCATTATAAGCCACCAACACATTACCCTGGGCAATTAATCCCAAGGTGTCGCCGGTTCCGCCATACAAAATATTTTTTGCAATTATAATATTACGATAGTTACTTGTGGCACCGGGAACAGCGGCGACCACTGTTACTCTGCCGCTCACCGTTCCTTCCACCCAAACGTGGTCCTGGAAAAAAAATATGCCGTTAGCCGGAATAGAGGTATCATCATAAATTAATTGCCTTTGCGAAGCATTTGGATCATAATCTATAGATTGACTAACTGGAACCCCATTCACATCGTAGGTATTGCTCGGGGCATTAGTCAATCTTTTTACAATATAAATATCCACGGTGCCATTTGCGTTAAATACCAAAGAATAACCTTTGTTATTGGAAGGGCCCAAATAAGCCGGCGCGCCGTCAGCAGTGGCAATACTTTTCATATTATTTAAATTGGTGGTCATGCTGGAAAACACTATGCTCGGTACTGGAAATTGCCAAAATGTCTTTGTAGATGCCGGAGCTGCCCCCCAGATGCCCGGTTTATTGGCAGGGCAAGGCGAACCCGACCAGCCCGGACAAGTATAGGTTGATTTTGCCGAAGATATAGGCGCATTACCGGTACCGTCAAATCTAATCCCACCATTGGAATGCATTTGTCCGCTTATACTTTCGTCCCCGCCAATCCACACGCTTTCGTTAGTTAAAAATCCATACTTAGCCAGGGACGGGATGCCGTACCTCACAGTAATGGTTCTGGCTTGCTTTGGATTGCTGCTGGTATAGCCTTTAGATTTAATAATCACAACCGTAGAACCTACCGGCGGCGGCGTTACGGTAATTTCATATTTGCCCAAAACAGTTTGCTGGTCAAAGTCGGTGTAATCGTGAGTGTAGGGACCGGGTGTTGTACTGGCATTGCCATCCCAGTAATCGGAAGGAAAATGGGCTAAATGCCACTGATAATAATTAATTCCCGCTTCGGCGATTTGGAAAGCCTGTTCCCGGTTTGCCGTGGACCGGACTACTTTTAACTGGGTTACGGCATACTGCAATATGGAAAGTAACACCAAGGAAAATATAAAAATTGCCACCACCAAATAAACAATAGAAAACCCCGCCTGGCTGGTTTGTTTGGATTTAAAAATTAAAAATTTAAAATTAAAAATTTCCATATCATTGTCCTAAATTATTTTTTACACTGCGGATCGCGGCTCCGCCGGTAACCGAATAAGAATTTTGATTTTGCACTCCGGCTTTGTTAAAAATTCGCACATCCATCTTAATAAATTTAACACTGGCTACACTAACCGGCTGGACAAGCGCGCTTTGCGTGCTGGAGCCTATGTAATTGCCGTCATAATAATAAAATAAAGGCGCGGTGCTGCTGGCAATATTATTTTGCATCAATAATGTTTGCTCGGTGGAAGTGTTATAAACTCCTCCGGAATATTTAGTTATGCCTTTATATATTTTGTCGTTTTGCAAATAATACCGCACCCGTTCGGTGGTTACGGTAGATGGATCCGCGTTGGTAAAAAATATTAACTGCTGATTTCCGACTGACTCCAGCTGATAGGCGCCGTTTGCTCCGGCCACCGAGTTTCTTAATTCATTGGTTGCTTGAAAAATTAATTTTCTGGCCTGGTCTTGATCGGCTAAAAGCCCCCCTTGCCTGGTAGCGGCGGAAAATAAATTTGACACAGTCATTACTATCCCCACGCTAATTAAGGAAAAAATAAAAATCGCGATAAGAACTTCAATTAGCGTAAAACCGCCGCTTAACCTTTCCAACTTTTTTCCTGAATTTTTTTTTACCATAAAATTACTTACTCAATAAAACTTCAACTGTCCCATTGCCGCCCATTGAATAGTTATCAATAAATGTCGTATATCCGGGCAAACTAACAGTAAGAGTGTAAGCGTCGCCATTGCTGGGAGTGGCATTGTCAAACAAATACTGTCCGGGAGTAAAACAGCCGGATACATAATTAATATTAATGGAACTCAGTGCCGGGGTCTTCCTATCGTCCTGGGTTTGTAAAAAAACTTTATAGCGCACATACTGCTTGTTATTCAAAACTGCATTAATGTTCGTTCCGGCAACCATATAATAAGTTTGATTCGTCCCGTCGAGCCCGACATAATTCCAAGTGGCATTATCATTGTTGGCGGCCAACTGCAGGGCTATGGTGGTGGAGGCGTCCTGGCTAATGGGCGTCCATGTTAAAGTGGTAAAAGCACTAGCCGCGGTTCCTGTATCGTAAGTGGAAGATTCCAAAGTGGTCGTGGCATTAACGGGATATTTGCCGGCGGTTTTTAACAGCTCAATATTGTTGGAGCCGTTATTTATATAAATATTCGGATCAGCCACCCAATAAGTGGTCGGCGTGCTGCTGCTCCAATTAGCAAAACCCGCTCCCCCTGTCCAGTCATTCTGCGCCCAGACGCTGCCTCCGGTTGAACCAAAATAATTTTGCGGCACGGCTCCCCCTTTTTGCAATTGCAGCGTCGCTCCTTCAAGCGGCGCTTTCGTCGTGGCGTCTTTTACAATTACCAACAAGCTATTGTTCGAAGACGGGGTTAAAATTATGGAAAAAGTCTGAGCGGTAGCGGGAAGCACATCTATTTTTTGAATCGGCGAAGTTCCTTTAATATTATAGGTTTGCAAAGTCGAAGTGGTTAACGCCGGCGTATAAGTGTCCCATTCAATATTGTTATATACAATTTGTCCGGCCGGAAAACTGGCCGGGCCGGAAGTATTGGTCTGGTCAAACTTATAAACCGTCGGGTTAGTGCCAATAGTTTTGGCACCAATAGTTTGCACCCCGATGCCGTTTATTGGCTGGCAAAAATTATCCAGAGTTTTAATGGTTAAATTGCTTAATAAATCTATCTGCAGGGGCACGTTAGTAACCACGCCGGCTAAAATAGTCGGGTCTGGATTTGTGGGATTAGGATTTGCTACAGTAAGCGGATAAGTCTGATCGGTGGAATATCCATTTTTACTTGCTACTACATGGTAGGCGTTAGTACCGGGTGGTAAACCCACCTGCACCCACTCCCCGGCCGCATTGGTTAATACATTCAAAGCCACTCCGTTAGAGACGCCGGTAATTGAAACATCTACTCCGGCCAGTGGCTGACCAGTGGAATTAAACACCTGAACTTGCATAACTCCGGTATTACTTGGGGTTTCTAAACCTTTCGGCGCCACCGATGTAGTAAAAGCGGTAATTTGTCCCGTAACAGTATTTAAAACTTTCATCTTTACTTGCTTATAGTCAGTTGGATAAGCATCGCCGGTTAGCGCTGTCAAATCGGCCGGGTCGTCAGTCCATGTCACTTCGTAATAAATTTTATAAGTTATCGGGGCCAATGTTATGACAATCGGCGAAACCTCATCCGGCAATGATCCCACAGGCACGCCATGAACGGTACCCACTTGGCTAAACGGCAAGTTGCGCACAATTTCCAAATACTGAGAGGCCATGGCCGAAAGAATAGTTTTTTCCCTGGCCAGTTTAACGCTTTTGGCCAACGCGGAGTAGGCGGCTAAAAATGCCGAAGTTAAAATAGCAAAAACCGCCACGCTGACCAGCAATTCAATAAGTGTATAACCTTTGTTAGATTTTTCTTTTTGCTTCATTATTGATAATTTTTGATTTCAAAACTGCTCGAATTATCATATTTATTATACCATTTATTTGCAAAAATAAAAAATCACCCCGCCCTTTTCCGCCAACTGGCGGAAAAGAGCCGGGTGATTTTAAAAATGCTATTTTTCTCTGCTATATAGCCCGACTAATTCTGCCTGCAATATCACGTGCCCCTGCATGGCTTTCTCTAATTCTTCTTTTAAGGAAAAGGAGGAGAGGGAAAGTTTATTATCTAGGGCGTATAACTTAAAAAAGTAGCGATGCATACCGGAAGGCGGGCACGGCCCGCCGTAAACATTTTGTCCGGAACTGGTTTGTCCGGCAATACTTTTAGGCGGTGTGGAATTTTCCACGATTGATGTTGTGGCCGGGTCAATATTCCACAACGTCCAGTGCACCCAAGTCCCAGCCGGCGCATCCGGATCATCCACAATTAAAACCAAAGTTACCGCTTCTTTAGGCGCATCTTTAAACCCGAGCGGCGGATTAACCCCGTCGCCGTCGCAAGTGTACTTGCTGGGAATATTTTGGTTGTTTAAAAAAACGGAGCTGGTTAGTTGCATATTTTTTGTTTGTCTTTTTATTGGCGGCTCCGTCGGCAAAGCCGGCCTGCTCTTAAGCCACCAAAACCCTCCCCCGGCCGCCAGTAATAAAATTAAAATAGTAACTAAAAAATATTTTTTCATTTAAACAAATTATCCGAGAGGGGCAAGTCTTAACTTTTAACATTTTTTGCCGCAAAAGGCTCAGCCGGTTCCGCTGTTTCCACTTTGGAAATTTTAGCGCCCATTGGACCTTGGTGGCACCACTCCACCAATTGCGCCAAAACTTCTTCCGGCCCTTCCGCGTTTATTGTAATACTGCCATCGGCACTATTTTCCGCTTTGCCCTGCAGTTCCAGTTCCACAAATTTTTCATAGGCCGACCAACGAAAGCCTATACCCTGTACCCGCGGACCGGAAATTTTAATGTATAAATGTTTTTTCATACCCGGTATACCATCTTCCAATTCCAAACGCCTGTAAACGTTTAAGGGAAAACTTAATTGTAAATAAAGGCTCCTCACGGCATAAGCTTACCGAGGTATTACTGCAAAAGAACCGCTAACATTTCGGAGCATAAGCTGACAAGGTTTAAACCTGTATTAGCTCCCGCCTGAGGCGGACTCGTCCAGCTCTTTGCCGCAAAGGGCTTAAGCCCCGCTCTACGTCGCCAATAAACTAAACTTTGGTTTTTTCAAACCCGGTTAAAAACTTAATCCATTCTTCCGGCAAGCGGTTTTCCCGCGCGCCGATTAAAACCCGTTTTAAATAATCTTCTTTTATTTCATCTTCGCCAAAATATTCCGGCGCTTCCAAATACACCCAAGCCTTATATTCATCGCCGTCAAAATCTTTAACTACCACTTCTGCCCGACCAAAGACTGTCGGGTAGCCTTCAAATTCATCCAATGAATCAATACAGTGTTGGTCCACTTCGTAAACCAGGCCATATACTTTTTGCCCCGGAGCGGGACGGATATTAGCATAGCCGCGGGTATCGGGGCCGAATTGATAGTCTTCTAAAATCACCCCTCCAAGCACAGTAAAATGCCAGCCGCAAATACGGCGCATATGTTCCAAATTCATATTCGAGCCATAGGCAAAATAGTACATAG
>CAYIHW010000001.1:0-39203 GCA_964363335.1 uncultured Candidatus Saccharibacteria bacterium | reverse complement strand
ATACTCATACTAATTAAGACGTTATTTATAACAATTTGTTTCTATAAAAATTAAAACGCTTCCGCCACGGCGGAAGCGTTAAATGTTTTTTGTGAGGAGGCAATCAAATGTTTTTCAAAACTTCCCAGCTGGTAGTTATAATGTTTTGCAAATCGCTATGGCGGGGGCGGTAGCCCAAGCCGTTTAACAATTTAGTGTTGTCGGCAATGGTAACAGCGGAATCCCCAGGACGCCGGGGTGATACTTCCATAGGAATAATTTTATTTAAAATTTCCGAAGCAGTGTTAACAATTTGCGCCACACTTAAGCCAACGCCGGTGCCAATGTTATACACTTCGTATTTAGAATTACTCTCCATCTGCTTTAAGGCTTCAATATGCGGCAAGGCAATATCCAACACATGAACATAATCCCGTACGCCGGTGCCGTCAAAAGTGGAATAATCGTTGCCAAAAACAGTTAAAACGGGCTTTTCGCCTTTGGCAACCTGCATGACATTGAAAATTAAGTGAGACTGGTGAGTGGGCAAAATTTTTGCCTCCACATCAAACCCACAAGCATTAAAGTAGCGAAAGACCACCGCGGAGAAGCCCAAAAATTCGCAATAATATTTTATTGTCCTTTCGGCGAGAAGCTTGCTGTATCCATACGGATTATTCGGGTGCAGCGGCGCGGTTTCTGAAATCGGTACTTGCGCGGCTTCGCCGTAAATGGCAGCGGTAGATGAAAAAATTATTTTTTTCATCCCAGCCTCATTCATAACACCCAGCAAACGCGCCGTATTTAAAACGTTGTTGCGATAATACTTTTCAGGTTCTCTCACGGATTCTTCAACTTCCAAACTGGCAGCCAAATGAAACACCGCTGAAAATTTATTGGCGGCAAATAAATCGCGAAGTAAATTTTGATCCGCCAAATCCCCTTCCACAAAAATTGCACGCGGGTCGATGTTTTCCCTCCGGCCGGTGGACAAATTGTCCAAGACCACAACTTCGTAGTTTTGCTTTATTAATTCTCTGACTAAGTGTCCGCCAATATAACCCGCCCCGCCTGTTACCAAAACTCTTGTTGCTTTGACATCATTAATTCTCCCGCCTGCCATCGCCTGAGGCTCAGACATCTGGCGGGCAGGAGATTCTTGATTTTGAAGTAACGTGTTATATTTTTCCACCGTTAAAACCACCACCGCCGGTTTTTCTTCGTAATTCAAAATCATTCCGCCGCCGCGATTCTGAGCTTCTTCTATTAGCTCTTGAAGATAAAAATTGTTCATAACTGTATAATAATTTAACAAAAAACAGCCCTGCTCCTTAAAAGCCGCTGTTTTTATTTTTGTTTGATACTAATATAATACCACTTAAAAAAAATAATGCAAACTCTGTTGCCGGGAACAAAAAATGGAGCCTTGAGCCCAACATGGGCAAGGCTCCATTTTCCCTCTAATTTAAGGGTCTGTTGCCGAATGTGCTTTTGTAACGAAATTTCAGAATTTCGAGACAGTCGACACAAACAAATTTTGATGTTTAACTTTTAGTTAAGCGGATAAATTTTTTGGGTCGAATGGCCGAAATTCTGAAATTGCAGTCAAAATGACATTCGGCAACAGACCCTTTAAGTGAATATTAGCTTTAATAATTGCTTTCTGCGTTTAATCAAGGCTGTTGCCGCGGTCAGCAAGCCAGCAAAAGCAAAGGCTCCGGTTTCAGCACCGGTTTTTGGAGCAACAAATACTCCTAATACCTGAGGCGTATTAATTCTAACTGAAATGCTATTGCCATAAGTGTTGGTCATAACATAAGATAAGTTATCGGCCAAGGAATACTTTACTCTGACTTTAAAACTTCGGGAAACCGCGCCGTATGCCGGTACGGTCAGCCCGGGGAAAGAAATTACATTTCCGCTTACTGTGCCGCCGCCGTTATCCGCAATGTCAGCGTAAGGTAAAACCTGTGACAAATCATCGGTTATAACAAAGTTATTGGCCGGAGTGTTTCCGTTATTGGCGGCAGTTAAAGTATAGACAATATAATTTTCTTTGGAAGCGGTGATAGCTGTCGCATCTTGATTCTTAGTTTCATTGAAAGCTTTCTTGCTGTAAGTTAAGCTCACATTGCCGCCCTGGACAGAACCGGTGTTAATGAACACCCAAGCGTCATCTTGGACGGAAGAAGTGTTGTCGCCGGAAGCCACGGCAATATTCTGAATGCTGGAGTTATTATTGTTATTAATTCTGGCTTGAAAGTTAACACGCTTTTGCGCGCCGGCAGATAGACTGCCCAAATATATTCCGCTGTATAAATTGCTGTCGGAAACATAGGAGCCATCCACGCGTACCGTACCGGAAACTATGCTTAAACCATTGGTTAAATTATCGATCAACCGGACATTATTAATGTTCTGGTTGCCTGTATTTGTAACCACAATTTCAAATTCCACTGTGTCGTTATTGTTTACTGTAACGCTGTTTTGGAATGCGCCACTACCCGATAACCGGACGGACTTGGACACTCCAAGCTGGCTGTATTGGCTGGCCGGGACTGTATTGCCGGTGCTATTGATATAAACGTAACTGTAGTTGTTGTAGTTGTTCGTATTTGTGTTGGTGGTGTTTGTTGTATTAGTAGTATTGATTATGGTGTTGCAAGAATAGTTTACACAATAATTGTTGGTTACACCGCCGTTGTTATTTGGCTGGGTGGTAATAGTGACCGTAGCGGAAGCATTTTGGCTGGTAGCATTGTCCGCGGAAACAGTAGCCATGTTTAAAATTGTACCGCTATCAACTTTTACTGTTCCTTGATAAGTAATAACCACGCTGGCACCGGCCGCTAAATCTCCCAAAGAAACACCTTGGGGGATTCCACCGGTAAAGCTAGCCGATACGCTTAGGTTAGAAAGGGGCTGAACTTGCGCCGGATTACTGTCGTTGAAATAGACATTTTTCGCAGTGGCTTGACCGACATTTTTAATAACTACCTGGTACTTAACAACATCGTTCTTCTTGGCTAAAACGGCAGTGTCGTAATCGGTATTTTGGGTAACATTTTTTACCTGTTTGGTAATGCTCAAAGAAGGCTGGCCGGGGTTAACAAAGGAAACGTTAACTATGGCTTGATCATTTGCCGCGTTATTGGCATTTTGCGCAAAGCCTTGGGCGGTATTAACAATACTGCCCATCGTTGCCGTAACTTTCGCTTTATAAGTTATAACTTTTGGAGTTTGAGAGATAGAGCTAAAGTTTAAGCCGCCGGAAGTTAAACCGCTTGCGTGAGACTGTCCGTCAACTTTTAAGGAACCTTCTACGTATGACAGTCCGGAAGCAAAAGTATCGGTTACCACAACATTAGTTAGGGCAACGGAACTGCCCGCCCAAACTTTAATTCGATATTCCACAATGTCATTTTGCTTGGCGGATGCGGCGTGGGCAAAAGAACCTTCGCCATTTCTGACTTCTTTGGTCAAATTCACAATCCCTTTTTCCGTTACCGGCTGGTTAATAGAAGTACTACAATTGGCAGTCTGTCCGTCATTGCTAAACACAATCACATTTTTATTGCCGCTGGTAGTATAAACCGTGGTAAAGACACTACCGGTAAAAGATTGTCCATTGCCAGTCCAAGTATACGGAGATGTCCCGCCAGTCGCTCTAAAAGTGGCCGGTTGACCAACATTATAAACAGAACTGTCGGCAGAACAGACTAACTGAGATGGAGAGGATTGGATAACGACCTGAGTGGAAGTTAAGAATTTTCCGCATTCCGGGTTGGCGTCGTAAATCTTAAAAGTATAGGTGTTACCAGCCTGCAAATTAGCAGAGGTGGTAAAAGTGCCGTTGTTAGCGCCTGTGGTTAAAGCAGTTTCCGAATTATTGGAATTAACTTGAGTTAATTTAATCTGGTTATTACCGTCAGAACCCCAAGTCAATTTTACCGAATAGTTAGAATCTTGCTTTACCGGAGCGGCGGCATTTAAGAAGTAGTTGGTATTAACAACGCAAACCGGAGGCGGAGTTGTTCCGCAACCAGCAGTAGTAACATCGGCGTAAGCCAATTGATTTTTACCATTGGCAGTATTGTATAGAGTAAACCGATAGGTTCTATCCGCCTGCATCCAGGAGGTATCGGAAGTAGTATCGTTTAAATTATAACCAACCACATTGGTAACATTTTCTGCCATATCGGTAACTTCTACCACAGCAGAGGTAACATTTTGAGTTGCCCAAATGACAGTGGTTCTAAAGAAACACATACCGCTAATTTTTACTGCTGGAGAAGCGGAAATTCGACCGGAAGGAGCTTGCACTGGAGGCGGAGTGGTGCCACAAGAACCAATGGTAACGTCCGCTGAATCCAATTTATCTTGGCCGTTAGCAGTATTATATAAAGTAAAACGATAGGATCTATCCGGTTGTAGCCAAGCAGTGTCGGTAGTGGTGTCATTCAAATTATAACCAACTACGTTAGTAACGTTATCTTTTAAGTCAGTAACATCAACTCTGGCAGAAGTAACATTCTGGGTAGTCCAAGAAACGGTGTTTTGGAATAAACACTGGCCAGATAATTTAGTCGGCGTAGTGGCGGTGATATTGCCAGAAGGAACTTTTTCCACCGGAGGGACGGTCTGGCCACAAGAAGCGCCGGATGAAACCCAAGTCTCATAAAGCTTTACTGCTTTAACAGTCACGCGGTTGTTATTTATATCGCGGAAAGAATGGCTTTCGCCGCTTGGATCAATGGACCACAGAGAAAAACGATAGCCGCTATTTGGGCTAATCCAATCCACGGTTTCGTTACTCTGCGGGCTATAGCTAAAAATTTTATCGTTATCGTAATAATTGTCGGAGTTTAAAGCAGGGTCGCTAACAGTAACCAGCGGCTGGCTGGCATTGGTATTCCAGTTTACGTTGGCGTTATACAAACCATTGGCCTTACAAATTCCAATAGCGCTGGAAATTTGCCCGGTAATAGTTTGGCCAGCCGGAGGAGTAATAGTTCCACCAACTACTTTAACTTTAAACCGATAAAATTTAGAAAATTCAAAGCAGGCTTGCATTTCGCCCATATCAAAACTGCCGGAGTTGCCGGCTAAATTGTCATTACCGGAAATCTGATTTGCTTGATAGTCAAAAAATTGTCCGCTGTTAGGAACTATTTCCAGATTACCACCCTCCGGTAAATCTATCGTCACACTGCCATTTACAGTATTAGTTACACTGCCATCTCCTCGAGTGCCGGAAAATGATGTGCTGACAGTATTACCGGAAATTGAAAAGCTTCCATTAACACCAAAAGCCGTAGTTTGGCTGGAGTCCAGGCCTTGCTGGGCTCCGTTGTGAACGTAAATCCTCACGTACAACTCATCACCAGGCAAGCCATAGTCATTTGAAACATATCCGGTCTCTTCCAAATTACGCACGGCGATCGGGGCAAAATCGGTACAGCCGTAGCCAGCGGTACTATCCCATGTTACCGGAAAAAAATTCAAAGTCGCTATGGCCGGAGCATTAGAACAGCTTTCCGATTTAGCCACGTTGATTTTTTGCGGCGAGACTATTAAAACAGCGGTAACCAAAACCAAAGTCAAAAAAGACGCTAAGGATCCTGGTTTTGCTAACCTTTTAATTATGCTCATAAGATTATTCATAAATTTGTTACTCCTTAAGCTATTTAATTAATCAAGTAGCTGTTGCTTATTTAATGGGGCTGTTGCCGAATGGGCTTTTTGATGCAAGAGACGGGTTTGAGGAAAATTTTCAAAACAAATTTTGATGTTTACCTGAAAGGTAAGCGGATAAATTTTTTTGGGAATTTTACCAAACAAGCTCTTTTTGGGCAAAAATGACATTCGGCAACAGTCCCTTAATACACTGGAATTGAGAGTTTTAAACTCATTTATTTCTCAACCTATAATTATAATACTTTTTAGTACTTTTGTCAATATCTAGGATGTCCTTGTTCTTTGCTTTAATTAAGCCATAATTTACTTTTCCACCTGAGTTGCCACGCCAAATACCACTAATCTTTTGGCAGTGGTTCCAACTGGCCAACAGGTAGATAAAGCCACAGTAGATTTACCGGAATTTTTAAATTGCTCCTGATCAGTGGCGGAATATTCCTTGCGTCCGGTTACCACATAATGGAATACCGCGTCGCGGCCATTTTTTTGGACTACGGTAATTTTAAATGAAGTGTTGTCCGCTAAATCACCAAGCTTAGAAAATATTTTATTATAGTTCCCTTTTGCCCAAATATAATTACTGGAGTGCCCCGAAATATAAGTCGTGCCAATTTGCCCCGGCAGTGCTGTCCCCGGATAGTGGACCACTCCGGCTTGCAAATCTTTATCAAAATTTTTCGGCTCGCTTGTCCAAATAATCGGCACATTAATTTTTAACGAAGGAATTTCCAGCCGTCCGGCAACCGCGGTATTAACCTGAACTTCGGTTTCACTGCCGGGAGTTAAAATATCCGAGCCAGTAGTTGGGGCTATATTATTATTGTTGGTTGAGGTATTTGCAGAAGCCGTGGGAATTATATAATTACCTGGGTTTAAATTATCACCACGAATACCAATTTCCGCTCCGGCTACCCGCTGAGGATTTTGCATATTAGACAAAGTCAACCGATTGCTAACAACTTCCATATCAACATATTTGGCAATTAAGTTTTTTTTCTCTTCATTAAGCGGCTTTCCGGTAGCAGGGTCAATCCCTAAAGACAAGGCTTGGCTGTCAGCCATACCTAAACCCAAGGTATCGTAAGATTTTGGGTTTAATTTTAACAAATATTTTTGAAAGTTGGTCAGCCCATTGCCCGAATTGTCATATTCCGGATCAAGAATTTTTAAGTCGGAAATGTCATAATAATAAGTGCTAATCCAGGCGTTGTACGCGGTGAGGTTCTGTTTTTCCAACTGCTCTATGGCGGTTTCTTTAGGTGTTGCCGGAGAAGTTTGTTTTGTTTTAAAAAGCGTGGAAAAATTTATCGAAGAAAAGAAAAAGAAATATAAAAATAAGCCCACTGTAAACACAGCGGCGTACGGCAAAACCGCTTTGCCGGCTTTAATTAAAACCGGTTGATTAGTTTCTTTGGCTAATAAATCATCAGCGAAATTTTCTGTAGGTTGCGTGGGTCTTTCAATGCGCGCGGATGCCGCGGCTCCAGTATCCGCCTCAACCACTGACAAATCAGCAACCGGTAAATCGGATACTTTAAGGCCACTACCAAGGGGTAAATTATCAGAAACATGTCCGATGCCCAGCATCTTGGCAACTTCGGCGGTAGTAACCGGATATTTTTTTGTAGAATTGTCTTGGGTCATAAATATTGCATTAACTTAGTATATTAACATAAAGTTAAATATTTGTCAAGTTAAATAAATAGTGTTAAACTGAAATTGAAAGAAACTTCCCAATGCCAAATATTGACATAAATAAGAGCAATTTCAATAATCATAATAGCCTTTTAAGAAGGCCTGTGTTTCTTGCGCTTGTGGTTATTTTTCTTACCCTCAAGCTGTTAATATCTCTTTTTTGGCCATCAAAAGAAATACCCATGGCTTCGGATTTAAGTCCGGAAAATATTTTAAATGCCGTAAATAAAGAGCGGTCGTTGCGAAATTTAGTTACCTTATCCACAAACAACAAGCTTGGAAGCGCCGCCCAAAGCAAATCTGACGACATGCAGGCTAGGCACTATTTCGCTCATATAGATCCGGATGGCCGCTATATTTGGGATAAAATTGTGGCCGCGGGCTACTCCCCTTATTTGCAATTAGGGGAAAATTTGGCTATTGAATTTTATGATACCGACAGCTTAATGTCAGCATGGATGAATAGCCCGACGCATCGTGCCAATATTACTCAAGAAGGGTTCAGAGACCAAGGGATGGGGCTAGCCTTTGGCGACTCGCGAAACGGTCAATATCACTCCGCAATTACAAATACTTTTGGCGCGCAAGCTTTAGCCGCGACGAAACCAAAGGTAGTCACGCCGCCAAAAACTATAACAACCCCCTCCCCTATTGTAACAAAACCGAAAACTCCGATTAAACCAAAATTAACTCCTGTAATTCCTAAAGCAGAGCCACCCGCGCCGCAACCTATTCCAATTGCCACCCCGAGTCCTGTGGCAGTAACCAATAATTTTCCTCCTATCGCCCCAAGGCAAGAAGAAACTTTGGCCGCAAATCAAAAAAGCGAGCCTAACTTTATTTTGCATCAAACACCGGAAATGGCAGCCAGCTCTTCCGCTTCCACCCAAACACCAATTTCTTCGCTTAAAGAAAACTTTTCCGCACTGGTTGGACAAAGTCCGGAATCCACAACCAACAGCTACAATATTAACCGCTACTTAATTTTGATTTGCGGCGCGGCTTTGTTATTGTTAATGCTTTCAGATTTAAAATCAGCCGTAGAAAAAAAACTTGGCTCATTAGATAAAAAGGTCAACAACTTGGCAGTATTGTTGATTTCGATTATTGTTATTGCCTTTATGTACTGGTTATAAATATCTAAAGTCTATTGGCTAATTCTATACTGACAGCCGTCGAGTAACCTAGCTTTAAAATTTGTCACGCTAAAGACCATTGACGCGAGCAGCAAACTAATGACCGCGATTTCCAGGAAGACTTTAAAATTTAAGGCTTTGTCTAAGCTGTAATGAAACAAACCCCAAAGTAAATTATAAAATACGGCTAAAAACACCGCTCCGGTAAAATAATTGTACCCCCAAAAAATAACCAAAAAATAACCAGCCAATCCTAAAACAAAACCTATCCCTAAGCTAAGGCTTAGGTTTTTTGTACTGATTAACTTATGCTGAAACAGCGCTTGGTAAATTAGTAAGAAGGTCAGCGTAAAGATTCCGACCGCAAAATATTTTGGGCTTAAGCAATAATGCCTAACCAGCGCCAAGCTGGAGGCAAAAGCTAAAGTCACGGCGTAAATTTTTACCACCGAAAGAGTAATAAAGACGTCAGACCCCACCACCTCTTCTTCCCGAACAACCACTTCTCTTAAAAACCAAAAATTTAAAATTATCGCCACCGAAGAAAGCACCGCTGTTATCTCTTGAATTTTTAAAAACCCAAAATTTACATACAAGACGCCAGCCGTGCCCCAAAATACCACGGTCGGCAAAATTAAATAATTAATCCAATGACGTAAAAAAGCAATCTTTCGTAAATGGGCAATTCGGTCAGTAAGAGCGGAAAAAAATATTTTAGAATTACGACTGGCAACACTAACTACATTTTCATGTTTTTTTACCGCTCTTTGCCAACCGCCCCTATCCCTAAAATGCAAATCATAAATCAGGGCGATGTGTAACATCAAATAAAACCAAATATACGCGGCTATCCTAAAGAACAGGCCATGTTGATTTAGGTTAAGAATATAAATTAAAGCTTGAAAACCTAAAATTACCACTAGACTAAGCAGGAATGAGGAAATAATTTTTTGCGTTTTTGCGTGCATATTATTTACCGGCTAATGATTTTTTATATTCCATAACCGAGGCTTGGTGCAAAGACTCAAAAGTCCCAGCGTCAAACCACTGCCCCTCTACCACATCCACTTTTAATTCATTATGACGCAGATACCAGATATGTAATTCCGTAATTTCCAACTCACCTCTGGCCGAAGGTTTTACCGCTTTGGCAATTTCACAAACCCGATTATCATAAACATATAGGCCGGTAATGGCATAATCGGAAAGATAGTTTTTTGGCTTTTCTTCAATTTGTACGGCGTTCATTTTTTCGTCAAATTTCACTACGCCAAAACGTTCAGGATCCGAGACTTTTTTAGCAAACACCTGTCCGCCGTTTGTAAAATTTTTAATTTTTACCGAAAAATCGTCTTCAAAAATATTGTCGCCCAATATCATGCACACGCTATCGGTACCGATAAACTCTTGCCCCAAAATAAATGCTTGCGCCAGGCCTTCCGGTTTATTTTGGATAATAAAAGAAAACTTCGCCCCAAACTCACTGCCGTCACCCAGTAATTTTTTATAATCATCAGCGTAATCCGGCGCGACGATAATCAAAATTTCCATAATTCCGGCTTTAAGCAATGTATTAAGCGGGTAAAAAACCATCGGTTTATTATAAACCGGCAATAACTGTTTGGAGGTAATTTTTGTCAGCGGGTAGAGCCTGGTCCCATTACCGCCGGAGAGAATAATGCCTTTCATATATGTCCAATGAGTCCTTTTGTCCTATTTAGACTTGTTGCTTAATAATTTTTCGCCCAAAATATGCTCTTTCGCCAAAACCTTGTTAAAAATTTCTCCGCTTAACTATGGTTAAACATCAAAATTTATAAACTGCGGTTTTGTCTGAAATATCATATTTTGCTTCAAAAAATTATTAAGCAACAAGTCTATTATTGTAATAACAAAAATTCTTTTAACGCGCCCTGCCAGCTTCTTAAACTCTCCAGTTTGGTATTCAACAGAACCGCCTTTTTTGGCCGCTTGGCTAGCCTTTTAAATTCAGTGGATCCAACTGGTTCTAAGATTATTTGCTTATTTATTATGCGGAATATTTCCTGGGCAAAATCAAACCAGCTAGCAGAACCACTGTTAGTTATATGATATACCCCAAAGGTTTTTTTGTCATCCAATAGTTTTTTCACCGCTGCCGCCAAATCCGGGGCATAAGTTAAACTATTTATTTCATCAACCACTGCTTTAATGCTGCTTTGCCTCTTGCTTAAATCCAACATTAACTCCACAAAGCTTTTTTTTGCAAGCGCGCTTTCCCCTTTGGGGCCAAATAATACCGAGGTGCGGATAATATAATACTGGTTAGTATTTTTAATAATTTCTAATTCCCCATTATATTTAGTTTGCCCATAAACCGATTGGGGCTGAGGCAAATCATTCTCCATATACTCCCCTTTTTTGCCGTCAAAAATATAATTGGAAGAAAAATGTACCAGCGGAATATCTAAATCTTTACAAATTAAGGCCAAACCACCAGGGACTTGTTGGTTTAATTTAAGAGCAATTGACTGATGTGTTTCTGCCCCGTCAACATCGTTATAAGCTACGCAGTTAATGATAGCTTTTAGCTGATGGCTTATAGCTTTTAGCTTGCCGATCAATTGAGCGTTATCTGTTACATCAACATCTTCACGGTCCCAACCAATTGCCCGGACGCCAAAAACCTTCATCAATTGCCCGCCAAGCATTCCCTTATGGCCTAAAATTAAAACCTTATCTTCCATTATTTTCTACTTTCTTGACATAAAATGAGCGGCCGCTCATTTTATGTCAATTGATATTTACTGTTACTTGTTCAGATAATTTTGGTACTCGCCGGATTTCACATTTTTCCACCAGGCCTGATTTTGTTCGTACCAATCAATTGTTTTGTGTAGCGCTTCATCTAAGCCGTATTTCGGCCTCCACCCCAACTCTTTTGTAATTTTAGAATGATCAAGAGCATACTTTTGGTCATGCCCGGGGCGATCAGCCACAAACTCCAAATTTTCCTCGCCCAAATTCATCAGCTTTAAAAGTTTTTTTATTACTTCCAAATTGGACAGCTCCTCGTTGTTCGGTCCAATAAAATAAGTCTCGCCGATTTTCCCTTTTTCCAAAATCGCTTCAATACCGCTACAGTGATCTTCCACATAAAGCCATTCACGCACCTGGTTGCCGGGCGTGTAAATCGGCACCTTTTTCCCTTCCAGCAAATTGGTAATGGCCAAAGGAATTAATTTTTCCGGGAACATAAAAGGACCGATATTGTTGGCACAATTAGAAATAGTCACCGGCAAATTATAAGTATGGTAATAAGCTCGCACCAGATGGTCGCTAGAGGCTTTAGATGCCGAATACGGACTTCGTGGGTTGTAAGGGCTACTTTCCGTCCATTTTTCTTTTGACTCCAGCGCGATTTGGCCAAAAACTTCGTCGGTGGAGACGTGGTGGAATCTTTTTATTTGATGCTTGCAGGCTGCTTTTAAAAGTTGATGCGTGCCCAGCACGTTTGTCCGAACAAATTCATCAGGCCCTAAAATGGAGCGGTCCACGTGGGACTCGGCGGCAAAATGCACCACAGTATTAACGCTGGACATTGTTTGTTCAACAACTGTTTCGTCACAAATGTCGCCTTTAACAAAAGTTGTTTTGTCTTTTACGCTTTCCAGATTTCCCAAATTCCCGGCATAAGTTAAATTATCCAAAACAATAATTTCATCGTTTGGATGGTTAAAAGCCCAATAATGCACAAAGTTGGAGCCAATAAAGCCCGCTCCACCGGTAATAAGTAATTTCATAATTTTACAATTTTTTTAGTAACCACGAATTGAAATAAAGGTTCCTCGCAGCATAAGCTTACCGAGGTATTAAAACCTGTATTAAGACTCCTTGGGCTCGTCCATTTCTTTGATGCAAAGGGCTGGATCTCGCTCTACGTCGCTAATAAATAAAACACTCACGATGCTCTTTTTGATGAATTGCTGCCGCCCCGAACTTTCCATATTTATTCTGCGTTAAAATTAATTATGGCCAATTTTGTCAATTACTTTACTATCCCGGCTTCCAATTCTTCTTTAGAGTATTCCACTTGTTCATCTTTAAGGCTTGGGTCGTATGCCGGGTCTGGATAATTAATTAGCCAAGCTTCTTCACTGCCGATATTTTCCAGGCCCGTAGCAACATTTTTTGGAATTAACATCCGTTTGGCCACGCCGGCTTCCAACACAGTTTCACTTTTCACCCACTTGCCATCCTGTTGCGCGTAAGTAGTAATTTTCATTTTCCCTTTAATGGCCACATATCTGGCCGCGCGGACACGATGCAAATGATAACCCTTAAAGGCTCCGGGCAAAGCGGCAGTTAGGTAGCCTTCTGTTTTTTGCCCGGTTTCTTTGTCTTTATACAGCTCCATTAACCAGCCATTTTCTTTGCCCGCGGCGTCATAGGTGGTAATTTTTTTCGCGTCTTGTGTTTCAATATTTGCAATATCCATACTATTTTAGTTCGGTTGGAGTTAAGGTTAAATTAATAATTTGATTTTTTCTAGAAATTTTAAAAACTATTTTATCTCCCGGTTTATACTGCTGTAAAATTTCTTCCGGCAACATATCTCCGTTAGTTTGTCGATTGTCAATTTGTACAATCACATCCCCCGCCAAAAGTCCGGCGCTATGAGTAGCGGAAGGATTTAAAACTTCCGAAACCTTCATCCCCTGAGTTATTCCAACGAGTTTATTTTCCACCGGGGTAATAATTAAATAACTAAATCCAAAGGCCGGCCGGGAGATTTTATTTGGACTACTCAAATACAACGACAAAGACTGTTTTAAGGCATCGGAAGAAACCAGCCACAAACCATTAAATATTCCCACAACTTCCCCATTCGCATTCACTGCCACTTCCCCGCTAATGCGGGCTGTGCCCAGATCCGCTAAAAACCCACGCTTTAGAGAATCGCTGTTAAAAACAATTCCGGCAGTGTCTTTTTGCGCCGAGACAACTGCGGTTAGATACGCTTTATTATAAAAATTTTGCAGGGATTTTTGCACCAACACCACCTTATCACCCGGCGCTAAATCGCTTGAATTGCCAAAATTTGCTGTCGGGACATTATCCAGCGAGGCTTTAAAATAAACCAAAGCAGCGGCCAAATCTTTTTGTTGAGAAATTATTTTTGCCGACCTGCCGTCGTTTAATACTACATAAAAATCACCAACGGATTTAGAAAAAGTTGCGCTACCGGTAAGAAAGTCTCCATTGCTGGTTAAATTAATGGCGCTACCTAACACTTGAGTCTGGCCTGGAGTGACCAAGACTACGGTACTGGTTTTAGATTTAATACCCGCCACTGCCAATGCCACATCGCCGCTATCGCTCACCCTAATAGTTTCTTTGTTGTTTATAACTATCGGCGCCTGCGGGCTTAAAAATTGCATACGATTAAGGGCAGGCCAAGTGGAAAGCTTGGCGGTAAGGAATCTTCCGGCAAGCAGATTAAACAGCCAGCCAGCCAACACACAAACAATAATTAATAAAGAGGACTGTTTTTTGTTCATTTGATTATAATTATCGTTATTATTCTAGTTAAAATTACTGAATTATATTCCATGGTGTAAACAGCAGCACGACAAAACTGCAAACCGTAATGAGTAACAGATGGAACTGAATTTTTTTAAGATTTAAATTATGAAACTGGTGGTAATAATTTAAAATTAAACTAAGATAAAAAATGTTAAACAAAAAAACTCCCTGAACACTAAAGTGAAACGGCAAAAAATTCAACGCCCAAAATATTTCGCTGGAAAAAAGCCCTAGGGCGACTGAACCGACCAATTTGTAATACCCCGTCTGAGGAATTAACTCATAAAAAGACCTAGCAAGCAGAGTGGCGCTGACAAATATCCCAACAGCGTACACCACCCCAAAAGCTGGCATATACTGATAAAATGCGGAGAATGATAAAAATAAACCGAAAGCAATAATTAAAGTTTCGTTCAATAAAATATTTTCCCCTTCTTTTCCCAGCATTATTTCTCCAACCGATATTAACCCCACCGTAATTACTAAATATAGTCCCCTAAAACCTTCCGTGGGGATTATCAAAAAAAGGCCAAAAGCCGCCGCCAAAAGCAACATTACCCTTAAGCTAGCCCAGATGCTATATTTTTGAATTTGCTTTAAATACCAGCGGTTATAAAAAAATACCGCTAGGGCATAAAGCAAAAAAGCCGGCAGTAAAAACCGAAAAATCGGCTGTGGAGTGGCAAATTTCTGCAGAACAATTAAAAAGACCAACCCGATGCAAAATGAAATTAATTTGTGTCTCTGGAGCATTTATAGTTTAAGGCAAAAAATCCACCGACGGCCAATAAAACCAACACCAAACTAATTATGGCATTTAGTCTAAAAACCCCAATGAAAGTGCTGTCAATTCTTAAAAACTCTAAGCAAAACCTTAAACTATTATACAATAAAACGTAGGAAAAGAAAAGCGTACCATCATTGGCAAAAATACGGTATTTACCGGTTTGCTGTGTCCGAAATCGGGAAATATAATAAATTATGCCTAAGATGAAAAGGCTCCCTAAAACCTCGTAAAGAAAAAATGGGTGGAAATAGTTCTGGGCTATGTAAGTCTCTGGCCTAAATTGCTGAGGCACAAACATTTTCCAAGGCACGCTTGTCGGATAACCGTAGGCTTCGTAATTAAATAGGTTGCCAAACCGGCCAATGATTTGGCCGAGGATGAGAGATGGCGCAAGCCAGTCTAGCAAGCTTATAGCTTTTACCTGCCCGCCATCGGCTTGAGCCTCAGGCGATTGCAGGCGGGGCTTATAGCTTTTAGATAAATACAGAATTATAATAACTCCTCCGATTAGGGCGCCGTAGATAGACAGACCGCCGTTCCAGACTTTAATAATATTAATCGGGTTTTGTATATAGTATTCAAGTGATGACATTATATGGTACAAACGAGCCCCAATGAAGCCCCCAATAATTACCCAAAATAAAAAATCTTCCGCTGAAGATTTGCTAATCCCAAATCCAGTTGCTCTTTTTATTGCTAAATAAAATCCTGCCCCCACGGCCAAAGCCATTATTAAGCCATAATAGTGGATCGCTAGAGGCCCGACAAAAAACGCTTGCGACAAAATTACATTACCAGAAAAAACCTGGCTTAAAAAATATCCAAGGAATATAAGCAATAACAAAAATATCAAATATTTTACTTTTCCATAATTCATAATTCTTGACTCCTATTATTAACCTAGAACAACGGCGCCTGATGCATTACCCCACTGCGGGGCACGGCTTCGACAAACTTCAGGACTATTTCTTTGGTTTTGAAAAAATCTTTATACAATAATTTGCCGTTACTTAAGGCATAATCGTAAACCTGTTTGGTAATTTTTACGTCATCCAAACAGTATTTTTTTAACAAATCAAACCGGCCGTTTTTATAATACAAAATCGCTTCCAGGCCATTGCCGGATTTGCCGGTGCCCAATGTACCTTGCGCCACTAATTCCAATTTGATTCGGTGGCCAATAACTTTTTCAATTTCTTCCAAAATGTCCAAATACGGAATTTGAAAAATGTCAAAATTTAAATACGGGCGCAAAACTTCAAAGTCAAAATCTTTTATGTTAAACCCAATAATCTGGTCAGCAGTTTGCAAAATGGGCGCCAGTTTGGGTAACTCATGCTCTTCATAGGTTGAATATTTATCCGTGGAATAATCGTAAATTCCGCAAACCGAAATTTTAAGCAAATGGTTTTTCCCCCGCCCGCCAACTTCTTGAAATGACTTCTGGGTCTCTAAATCTAATACGATTTTTTTTAGCATTTAAGTTTTATTTCTAAATATCAAATTACTAAGGCATTATAAAAAATATTTAACGATTGCACAAATTCTAAATTAAAAGCTCACCATATCCACTTAGGTGAGCCGCGACTTTAAGGAGGACAGAAAAGCCACTTGGCGCATAATGAGCGCCCGTTGCCCGGTATTTGATGGTGGAAGGCAGATGATAAGTTATGATTGCACCCGGACGGCTGTCCGCCCGGGTCCCCTGGTCTCCTTTTGTGTTGAGATAACCTGCCATATGGCAGGTTAGTAAAATTTACGGCATTTCCATGCCGCATACTTACCATATTAAGAATATCCTATTTTTAATAAATATACAAAAATCCGGTTATCAAATTTTTATTTACTACCAGCTTTAAATTAGCCGGCGAGAACCTAAAAGACTTGGCAAAATCCAACTTTTTTGGTATAATTTTCATATAGTTTAACAGTTAATATCTTAATTTACCGCGCCGACTGTCTATCGGACTTGCCCCGTTGAATATTTCTATTAATATCCAACAGAGCTAACTCCAGTTGATTAATATTCAACCGGGGGGCGGCCAAACATATATGCAACGAACATTATCTTTACACGCCACCAAACTGGTGGGAAGCGACGTTTCTGTTTCCGGCTGGGTGAATTCCCGCCGTGACCACGGAGGCGTTATTTTTATTGACTTAAGGGACCACACCGGACTGGTACAACTAACTGTCCACCCGGAGACCAAAGAGGCTTTTGAAACAGCGAACATTTGCCGGGATGAATTTGTAATTACAGCCGTCGGCAAAGTAATTGAACGTGCCACTGATTTAGTAAATAAAAATATCCCGACCGGCACAATTGAAATAATTGTTTCCAAACTTACGGTTTTAAACACAGCCAAAGCCTTACCTTTTCAGGTGGCTCACGGGCATGGTGAAGAAACCTTATCTAACGAGGATTTGAGACTCAAATACCGCTTTTTGGATTTGCGCCGCGAAAAAATGCAACGCATGCTGATTCGCCGTCATAAAATGATAAAAAATATTCGCGACTGGATGGACAGTAAAGGATTTATAGAAATTTCCACACCAATTCTGACCTCTTCTTCCCCGGAAGGCGCGCGCGATTTCCTTGTCCCCTCCCGTTTGCATCCGGGAAAATTCTACGCCCTGCCCCAAGCTCCCCAGCAATTTAAGCAATTACTTATGACCGGCGGCGTGCCGAAATATTTTCAAATCGCTCCGTGTTTTCGCGATGAAGACCCGCGCGCGGACCGAAGCCCGGGAGAATTTTATCAGTTGGACTTGGAAATTGCGTTTGCGGATATTGATGAAATGGTGTTCCAGGAAATGGAACCGTTGTTTGTAGAACTCACGGAAAAATTTGCCGAAAAAAAATGTTTGCAAAAACCTTTTCCCCGCCTCCCCTACTTGGAAGCTATGGAAACTTATGGCTCTGACAGGCCAGATTTGCGCTTTGATATGAAGATGGTTGAACTTACCGAGGACTTGCGTGCCACGCAGTTTTCCGTATTTGGTAACGCTATAAAAAACGGTGGCGTCATAAAAGCCATCTGTTGCCAAGATGGAGCGAAACTTACCCGCTCGCAGATAGATGAATTAACAGAAATGGTAAAAAAAGAAGGTGCGGGTGGATTGGCTTATATTATTATGGCTGAGGATGGAATTAAATCTCCTATTTTAAAATTCCTTTCGGAAGAAGAAAAACAAGCCATCGTTGCCAAAACCAAAGCCCAAACCGGCGACATAATTTTCTTTGGCGCTGACCATAAAGACGTGGTCAATAAAGTCTTAGGCAAACTCCGTGACAAACTAGGCGATGTGTTTGGACTTAAAGATCCATCCATTGTTGCCTGGGCGTGGATTACCGATTTCCCAATGTACGAGTTAAACAAAGAAGGCAAATTGGATTTTATGCACAATCCTTTCTCTATGCCACAAGGCGGGTTAAAGGCTCTAAACGAACAGGACCCGCTTACCATTCGCGCATACCAATACGATATTATTGCCAATGGCTTAGAACTTTCCAGTGGCGCTATTCGCAACTACAACCCGGAAATAATGTACAAAGCTTTTGAACTGGTGGGCTACAGCAAAGAAACTGTAGATGAAAAATTTGGCGCTATGATTCGCGCCTTTGAATTTGGCGCGCCGCCGCACGGCGGCTTTGCTCCGGGGATAGACAGAATGTTAATGCTGTTTGAAAACGAACCCAACATCCGCGAAGTCATTGCCTTCCCGAAAAACGGCTCAGCCGAAGACGTTATGATGGGCGCCCCCGGCACCGTAGAAGAAAAACAGCTGAAAGAATTGCATATTAAACTTGACTTATCGAGAAAGCAATAGCGCTATTATGATCAAAAAGATGTTAAACTATTGGGTACCCACCATACTGACAGCAGTAATTATTATTTGTATATTGGTAATTCTTTCATACATATACGGTGAGCAGGAGTGGCTTAATATATTTATTCTTGTAACTAATATACTTTAAAGAAAATTAAACGAGATCTCAAATGCCAAAGAAAAAAACATCAAAATCTAAAATCAAAAAAGAAATCAAAAAACTTTCCAATTCTGTAACCAAGCTCCTTGACGCGGCCAAAGTAAAATATAAAACCCTTGAGCATAAGGTGGTTTTTACTGCGCATGATGTGAGCGCGACCACTAAAAAGAAACTTAGCGAAATTGCCAAGGTGGTTTTGGTTAAGGTGACCGGCACACAGACCGTCATTGCGAGCCCCGAGGCTTTGCGAGGGGCGCGGCAATCTAAAAAAAAGATTGCATCGGATGCACTCGCAATGACAAATAAGGATTATTTTGTGCTTATAGTCCTCCCTGCCGGCAAATACGTAGACTTAAAAGCAGTCCAAAAAGCTCTATCATCCGCCAAAGGCGGATCCCTACCGGCCGGGCAGGCGGGCACCTTTGGCGGAAAAAAGGTTTCTATGGCCAGTGAAAAAGACATTACTAAATATTTAAAAACTAAGGTTGGACTCCTGCATCCATTTGGTTCGGAATATAATTTACAAACGTTGTTAGACAAAAATTTATCTCGAGCAAAAAAAATGATAGCGTCAGCCGGCACCTACACTCACAGCATTGAACTGTCATTAAAAGATTTTGAAAAACTTGTCAAACCAATTAAAGGTGCCTTCGCTAAAGCCAAAAGATAAAAAATGGATAAAGTTAAAATTGCCCAATTTGAAGGCCCGCTGGATTTATTGCTTTCGCTTATTGAGCAGCGCCAGTTAGATATTACCACCATCGCTTTGGCGGAAGTGACCGAGCAGTTTTTGCAATACATAAAGCAGTTGCGCTCAATTGACCCGACAGTGCTGGCGGACTTTTTATCCATTGCCGCTAAGCTGTTGGTTATTAAATCCAAAGCTATTTTGCCGACCCTAGAACTGGAACAGGAAGAAGAAGATGCGGGGTTTGATTTGGAGGGTAAATTACTTTTATATAAGCAATTTAAAGAGGTGGCAAAATATTTAAAACATTTAGACAACAAGCGCAGACAAAGTTTTACACGTTCGATTTCATTTGAACAAAAAATTAGCTTTTATCCGGACCCCAATATTTCCACCCAAGTCCTACATAAAAATATTTTAATTGTCTTAAACGGGCTAAAAGAACTGGATGCCCTGCCCAAAGCCAAACTTAAGGAAGCAGTTTCAATTCAAGAAAAAATTGACCACCTAAGAAACTCCTTAAGCAACAAAATAGAAACCAAGTTAAGCGATCTGCTTAAGACGGCAAAAAATAAAGAGGAAATAATTATTACCTTTTTAGCGCTTTTGGAACTTATTAAGCAAAGAATTTTTGTGGCTGACCAGGACGCGCTATTTACAGAAGTGGTTATAAAAAAATATACTCCTAACACATCAATAACCGCAAATAATAACACCAATTTAGCATCTTAAATTTTATGAGCAAAACTTTACTTGGATTACTATTTATTCTAGCCGGCGTAATATACGGATCCCTGGCCATAGACGATATCTATAATAGAACCTTGGGTTGGCTTGTGGAAAACAAATGGGTCAAACCGCCAATTCCGGGCAAAAAAGATATTACCAATATTCTTGGCCGCAAGCCCACAATTTTACTTTATAGTTTTGGATTAATAATTATTGGTTTATTTATTATATGGAACAGGAACAATTAATAAAAACTTTAGAAGCCCTGCTATTTGTGGCGGCTAAACCTTTTAAAGCCAAAGAATTGGCAAAAATTTTAGAAATGGACGTTAAAGAAATTCAAATCGCGCTTGATTCCCTTTGCCAGCAAAGGAAAGAATCCGGAATTGTGGTTTTAAATAACAATGGGGAATATCAATTGGCGACCAACAGTGTGTATTCCACGCAAGTAAAAAACTTCCTTAACACGGAGCTCCGGGAAAAACTTACCGATGCCACTGTGGAAGTCTTGGCCATAATCGCCTATCGTCAGCCGATTTCCAAAGCGGAAATTGAAGCCATTCGGGGAGTCAATTCCCAATATTCTTTGCGCAACTTGCTTATGCGCGGACTAATAGAAAAAGTTAGTAATCCGTATGATGCCAGAAGCTTCTTATACCAGACCACCACCGAATTCTTAATGCACTTAGGCCTAAGCAACGTAAAAGAATTGCCGGAATTTGAAAAATTAGTCACCCAAATTAAACTCCCAGACACCCCGGCAATCACAAACAGTACAGAGGCTTCTGAAGGTCAAGAACAAAAAATCCCTGAGCCGATTATAGCGCGGGAAATCCAACCGGAAAGCCATGCAATAACTGATCAACTGGAGATAACCCAAACTGAACCGATCATTGAAATCCAAGAAACAATAATATCAGAAGGCCCGGTTGAAGCCATTATAGTTGCAGAAAATGACACTCCGGACGTTCAAAAAGATGAAGATGTTGGACTGGATGGTGAGGACGAAGACGATGAAGAAAAATAATTAAATTTAAAAAGATGTTCCAACATTCTGGAACATCTTTTTTCTAATTCATAGACTGTTAAGTAATCCCGTTGGTAATTAATCAAGTTTTCTTCCTAAAGTTAACCCTTGCTACAATATATAGTACTGATTTCATAAACGAAATTGGTTAATTAAATACAAACAATTAAGCCTTTATTCAAGGCTTAATTGTATTTTATGACCAACAGGTTTATTTAACAGTCTCTTAATTCCCTATTCCTGCATTACTTCGGCAACTCTTGATATGATTCTTTCGGACTAGATGGAATTTCTTGTTTTAAAACCACCTTTCCACACCCCGCCGCCAGTAAACTTAAAAATGCAATAATTAAAATACTTTTTTTCATAAATCCTTCCTGAAATAATGACTATAATACGATATAGTAATATAGTTTAAATTTCTAATAATTTTTTCGCTGAATTTTGCTTTATTGATTTAGTTATTTTTTTATCAAGCGCCGACAAACCGGCTTTAATTAAAGACCCGCCCAGAGTTTTCCTATTTATCTTTTGCCTAAATGGATTTTCTAAATTTTTAGTTCTTTCTATCTGTCTCGAAAGGTGTTTTTCTTCAATTAAATTTAATTTATTATTTGCTTTTCTTAAACCTGCCCCCTTCTCAGCTAAAACATTGCTTATCCGTGATATGGTAACTGGAGTAACCCTGAGCTTTTTTTCAATTGTGTTATAGTCAGAGCCAGCCAGCAACAACCTGCCAATCTCTAATCTTTTTGCTAACATTTTATATTCGGTATGCGTAAAGAGATCTTTGACCAATTGCTTAACATCTTCTTTGGTATCCATTAAAGTTAACGCAGACCAAAAATTATTTATATAGTTACCCATTTCTTTTGGGTCTACAAGTTTTTTAGATAATTTCGTCATATATTCTTACTATGATACGATATAGTATTATAGTGACTTAAATATTACAACCTATTAACTAACCAAGAGGGCGGCACCTAGGGCGCCGGTATTTTTTAATTTTGAAACGACAATGTTTGAGGGTTTAATATTATAGGAGGCTAAATTTTTTGCACAAATTTGCTTAGCGGAATTAATAAAATTCCGTTGTTTGGCTAAAACAACTCCCCCGCCTAAAACGATTAATTCCGGATCTACCAGTCGGTAAATATTGGTTAGCAGGGCGCCAATAATTTTTGCCAGCGCCTTATCGTCCTGCTTTTCACGGGCTTTTTGAAAAACTTTTTCAAACGTATTATCTCCGTTATAAATCATGTGCCCCACTTCCCCGGCGCCGAAATTCGCCCCACGGTACGGCTGGCCGTCGCAAATAAAGCCCCCGCCAATTCCCGTGCCCAAAGTCATACACACAATATTTTTTAACCTTTTGCCTTCGCCAACCAAATTCACCGCATGGGCAAAACACCGAGCGTCATTTTCAATTTGGACTTTTTTAAACCCATTGAGCAAAAAAAGTTTTGCCAAATAAAAATTTTTGATAAATTTTATATTCGGCGAATGCTTCACAACACCTTTTTTACTATCAACTAACCCGGCCATGCCCACACCAATACTGGAAACTTTATTGCCAACCGATAAAAAATCGGTCAATTTTAGCAAATTTCTTTCAAATTCAAACAGATTATCCGGCGTTTTAATTGTTAATTCTTTAACAATTTTTTTGCCGTCAAACAGCACGCCGCTAATTTTTGTCCCGCCAATATCCAAACCAATAACGTAATTCATATTAAATAAAATTGACCAAAAATAATTAAAATTAAATAAAATTTATCTTCGGTTCTGTTAATTATTGAATAATTCTTTTGCCGCCTCCCAAAACTCCGGGTGGTTTTTTTGCTTCATCCAATACCACCATTCTACCCCCCACAAATACTGGGGAGAAAAACCCGTGTCTTTGGCAACTTTCAGAATGGTATGAAAATTGCCCAAACTCATGGTTTTAAACTGTTCTTCAATTGGGGTATTAGGAATTCCAGCCGTGGTCCATGGTTCGGTTTCAAGCTCCATTATGGCAATTTGTTTGTCCGGGTGCAAGAGGCGCAACAACCCGCCTTTAAATCGATAATACACTGGCGGAATATGGTTAGTCCAGTATCTTTTGAATACATCGGAAAACACATATCGATAAAGAGTGGTACCGAAAATATCCCCGCGCGCGCCGGAATAAATCCAAAACGACAGCTCGCCGCTATCGGTAATAATTATCGGCCGGGAAACATCCAACTTTTTTACCAGGGCAATTTCACTGTCTAAAAATTCCTTGTTCAAAGGCGGACAAATTCCGAACGTGGACAAGAACGGTTCGTTTTCCACCTGCCAAGCAGTTATTTGGCGGATATTTTGATACTTCCTAACCACCGCTTCAATATAGGACAGTTGCGCGTTTTGCAAAACATTTTGTGGCATGCCATTTATCCAAGAAGGGTCATGACATTCCGGCCAGCGCGGCAGTCTTCTGCCTACCGCGACTACAATTTTTACATTTCGCTTAGAGGCTTCATTTATTTGGAAATCTAAATCGCTATCTTGCCCGGTTTCAAACATTAATTTTCCAGGTTCCGGCTCTTCCTTATTCCAATAGGCTGACACCCGGACATACTGGGGTTTTAGCTCATCTAAGGAGGCTAAATATGCCTCTTTCCAGTTAAGGCCCAGGCTTTGGGCGTAAGGCGCGCTAAAGGTAAAGCCATACTCAATTTTTGAGCTTCTGGGAGCAAACAAAGAAACAATCCAAACAGTAACTCCTAAAATTACTATTGCCCAAATTAAACTTTTTAAAAATTTCCGCATCTTTTTTTAAATGAAGAGTAAAAGCGTGCCGGCAAACACCAAAATTACCCCAAAACTTTTTTGGCTTAAAATTCCAACTCCTTCTTCTTCGGCAATTAAATGTTTGCGGGTTTTTGACAGCACTAAGCTAAATAACAACAGGAACACATAGCGAAAACCTTGCAACGCGTTAATAACAGAAATTTTTCCTAAGACAAATAAAAAGCTCAAAAAAATAAAGTTCGCTCCGCCCAAAACCTGCTTGAACAAAAAAATGGCTGATGTGCTTTTTTTCCGAGGATCTTTTTTTATGGCAAAAATCTTTTTTCGGTACGGCGCATACACCAGCAGGCTAAGCAAAACCGCCGCCGCCCCTATCCGATTCCAAATTAAATTATTCAACACCGGCCCATTTTGGGCGCCATATTGCCACAACAAATAATACAAACTAAATAGCAACGCGCTAACAGTTTTAATTATAACGTACTTTCCCCAAACACGTCCTTTTTGGTGAGAAATCAACAGCGCTCCGGGGACGAGCAGGAAAATTCCCGACACCTCGCTTATAGTCGGACGGCCTCTGCCGGTAACCAGCGACAATACTACGTCAAAAACCGGCACTAAAGCAAACACATATGGCACAACCCGGGAAGCTTCGCCCTGAGATAACGCTTTAAAAAATACATACATAGCCAAAGAAAAAACAGCTCCGGAAAACAAATTTAGTAAAATAAATTTTACAGGCAATGCAAAATAACTCCATGGCCAAAACAAAACCAGCAACAACCCCATGGCCACGGTGTAAAAAGTATATGCCACAGGCTCAATTTTTCTGGCGGTAATCAAAAACTTATCCATTAAATCCACTGTGGCTTGGATAAGATATTGAAATATGGTTAAGAGAATAATCATTTAATTTCGTACTCCAATAAATTTTCTTTACATATTTCCGCGTATTTTAAAGCACTATAACGGACTTTCCGCTTTAGCGAATTTTCCCGGTCAATTTCTACCAAACCAAAGCGCGGCCAAAAACCGTGTTGCCATTCAAAGTTATCGGTAAGCGACCAATACAAATACCCGCGCACATCTACGCCTTGTTTAATTGCCCGGTGAATAAAAAATAAATGGTCTTTAATAAATTTTTCCCGCTTTAGGTCTTGCTCGTCCGCCAGCCCGTTTTCCGTTATGTAAATCGGCTTATTGTATTTTTTCAAATTCAGCAACACGCGTTCCAAACCTTCCGGATGGATACTCCAGTTAAGATCGGTAAATTCATGCCCCGTGCGGCTAGTTATCCGTTTACCAAACACGCCAATATGGAAATGTTCATAGTAATTTATGCCGATAAAATCGCAAGTCTTAACCGTCCGCCGTAAAATATATTCATTGGCCAGGTAATGCGACAAGGAACGAACCAGGCCACCAAGCGGTCCGGATGGTTGGAGATCGGAAAGATGAAAAGCCACACTCACCGGCTTGCCGGTTTGTGCCTTTATCTGCGGCGCGGTTAAATTATGGGCGGTAATTATATTATTTACCACTCGCAGGGCCTTAATAAAGCTCTTGTTTTGGGGTGGAAAAATTCCTAGCAAATAAGAATGTGTGGCATAAACCTCGGGTTCGTTAAAGGTCAGCCAAAAATCAACATAGTCGCTAAAGCGCCGCGCAACCATTTCCGAATACCTCAAAAAATAAATAATATTTTCTTTTTTCGAAAAACCGCCTTTTTTTGCCAGCCACAGAGGCAATGTAAAATGATGCAAGGTTAAAAAGATTTGTAGACCGTTGGCCTTTGCTGATTGCAGCATTTTTTCATAAATATTTATTGCCGATTGATCAAACCTTCCTTCTTCAGGTTCAATCCTGGACCATTCCAGGCCAAAACGGATAGCATTATGGTTTAAATGCCGGGCAATGGAAAAATCTTCTTCAAAACGGCTAAAAAAGTCAGTGGCTTCTCCGCTTATGTATTGCTCCGGGTTCGGACGACGGTTTTTTACAAAATTTTTCCGTTTCTCACTGTTTTCCCAAGCCCACCAATCCGCGTTGATATTATTCCCTTCAGTTTGATAAGCGCTACTGGCCGTGCCCCAAAGAAAATGCTCGGGAAATTTTAATTTCACTTTTTGCATTTTTGTTTCAGCTTTGATACTTAATTTCGTGTACTCTTTGCCTAATTATTATGCCACATCTTGGCAAAAACCACAAAATTTGATAAACTCGATAAGTCTATAGGACTATATAAGTCTAAATAAGACTGATTTCAAACTCGATTCATGATTCCACACAAGGCGCTATCATCTAACGGTTAGGATAAGTGGTTCTCATCCACTAAATCCGGGTTCGATTCCCGGTAGCGCTACCAATTGTAAACAGTTTTCCAAACATCAATTTCGTACAGACAAACATTGATTTTAAAAGGTTTTCCACATTTGGCGATTTCGCCACTTTTGGGAAGCCTTTTAAAATTATTTGGTTTAGTGTAGAATAAAATTAAGGTTTTCCAATCTAATTGGATGACTATTTAAGAAATAATCTAAAACCATGGAAAATACCTCAGCTATATATTTTTTAATTGTGATCGGGAGTTATTTTATAGGACACGCTTTATACCCTTTGCTTAGGGGAGAAGGGTTCACAATAAATATTCCTGTTTTTGGTACACGATTTATAACTGGCGTGTCAGCCAGAGTGAATGGACTTTTAGGATTTATTATTGGTGTTTTAGTATTAACAATACCTTTTTATTCCAAGGATAATCGAACTCTGGTAAATATCATATTAGTTATTGCAGTCATCATTCTCAATATAATTATTCAAGCCTATAAAGTAAAAAAATATAAAGATCGGCCAGGATTCTCAGGATGATAATTTAAATTATAATCTTTTTAAGAAGGAGCGCTTAGAAAATCTTTTTGAATAATTAAGTTTAAATAAATTTCCCTTACCAAAGCCAAAAAAGTTTTCCGCCTGTCTCGACTTGGTCTACCAAGAAAAACTCCTCAACTTTTGTTGAGGATTTTTTCTGGTATAATACCTATGAGTTAGTTGAATTAAGCACCTTTACATAGCGTTTAAAAGCGAAATTTGGCATACTTTTTGTGTAAGAGCCTAAAACAAACACAAAAACAAATATGCCAAATCTCACTAAGATTGTAAATCTTGTGAGGGAGATTTACAAGCAGTCTGGCTTTAAAGAGCCTAGACGGCCAGGTAAACGGGAGTTTTCAGATCTCTACGTTTGCCAAATGGTGGTCGTCCAGAACCTCAAAGGCTACAGCAATGAATCGGAGTTTCTAAGATTTTTAAAGAACCATCCCTGCAAAGCTTTTCCCAAGCTTCCCACCCAGTCCCGCTACAATCATCGGAGCAAGGAGTTGGAACCAGTCATTGAGCGGTTAACGGCAACGGTGTTAAAGAAACTAAAGACCCACAAGTCTAAAATCCGAATTATTGACGCTACCGGAGTGCCGGTAACTAAGTTCTACCGCAGATGGAAAACCAAAGCCTTTAACGATAATAAATTCTTTGGAGTCGGCTACTGCCATGCCAAGAAAGAGCGGTATTATGGTGTAAAACTGACATTAATTGTTAACAGAGAGGGTATTCCGGTAACTTACCACCTGATGTCTGCCCGCCGCCACGATGTTAAAGCGTTACAACCAGCGGTTAAAGATTTACAGGGCATATGGTTAATCGGGGACAAAGGTTATGCTGGCAAGAAAATCCATTAGGAGTTAAAACTAGAACAGCGCATCAAGGTAATCATTCCTAAACGAAAGAACCAGAAAATCAGGAACACCAAGTGGGAGAAGCGCAAGCTGAAACACCGAATACTGATTGAAGTTATTAATCAACAGTTAAAAGATCATTTTAACCTGGAGAAACTGAGAGCCAAGAGCGCGGAAGGGGTTAAGGCCAGAATCAGAAATATTATTTTCAGCTACCTTATGGCAACTTATTTTAACAAAAAGAATCATCGGAACCTATTGTCAATTAAGGAGATACTAAGTTAATTCAACTAATCCATAATACCTATATGTACTATTTCTACATTTTTCGTTGCAAAGATAAAACGTTATATAGTGGAATGACTAAAGATTTAAAGCGACGGGAAGCGGAACATAATTCCGGGAAAGGTTCTGCTTACGTTAGAAGCCGAGGCGGAGGTAAGATTATTTACCACGAAAAATTTAGAACACTAAGCAAAGCACTTAAAAGAGAAATCCAAGTAAAAAAACTTTCTAAACTGAAGAAACTGGAGCTAATCAAATTAATACAAGGGGAATCCTTGGCCTGAGCCAAAGATTCCCCTTGTATGCTAGTGACTCCAGAGCAAACCTTTAAACTCGCTGTTTACAATTAACGGCACGCCTTTTAAAGATTCCACTCTGAGCGATAATTCTTTCACCGGACAGCGGTGTGGCAAGGTGCTTTTAGAAACACAATGAGCACACAAAGTCCTTAACTGAGATATAATAAAGTTTTTTTTGATTTCATGTTCGGGCATATCAACTCCTTGGTAGCATGTAGCAAGTATTATGTATTAAGATTGCTATCCCTCAGGCTTTTAATTAGCCCATTTATTAATTTATTAACTGTAATTGTTTGTTCTGCTGCTTTTCCAAAATCTTCTTTGTTTAAATATACAAGATCTTTTGCGACAAGCAACTGATTTTGCGTTTCCGTTACAGAACCCAATGCGATTGAATAAAAATGCATTTTATCCTTCCATGTGTACCGACTAAAACCTTCTGCTATATTTGAAGTAATAGAAACAACTGCTCTACGAATCTGCGATGTTAATCCGAATTGTTCTTCTTTTGGCCAAAATTTTGAAACTTCGTAGACCTTAAGCACTAATTTATGCCCTTCCTGCCAAGTAATCAAGTCAGTGAACGATTTAATTTTCTTGGTTTCTCTTGTATCCATATACTTACTACTTAATACATGCTACTTACTACCTGCTATTCCAAATTCCTAATTACTCCCACCACTTTTCCTTGCACCATCCATTCTTCTTTTGGGTAAATATTTTTATAATCCGGGTTCTCGGCTTTTAAGTAACTGCGATTTTTAATTTGGATAAACCGCTTAACCGTGGCTTCGTCGTGTAGCAGTGCCACTACAATGTCATTATTTTTTACTTCTTTGGTCGGCCGGACAATTACCAAGTCTTCTTCAAAAATTCCGGCATTGATCATACTATCGCCTCGTACCCGAAGTAAGAATACGTCCCGTCTGCCTTTAACCATACTTTGGGGTAAATTAATCCAGTCTTCAATTTGCTCTTCGGCCAAATGAGGGCTGCCGGCTTGAATATTACCCATAATCGGCACGGCGATTAAACCTTTCTGCAAACTTTCGCCTAAGGTTTGCAAAACTTTAATCCCTCTGGCTTTGCCGCTGGTTTTTACAAACCCCTGGTCTTTCAGCGCATCCAATAATTTAGCCACGCCGTTTTTGGATTTCACTTTTAGGTATTCCGCCATTTCGGAAATACTGGGAGGCAGATTATGTTCGCGGATTTGTTTGATAATAAATTGTAATAATTCTTTTTGTCTATTTGTAATATCTTTGGACATATACTTATTTTTTAATACTTGTTTCTGTAAATTAATAGTATACTATCGTTCACCCACGGTCAAGCAAATTAAAAATCCAATAAAAATAAGGTAAACAAGCGTTTACCTTAAAGTTATCCACAGATTTAATAACCCTTATTTATTCTTTTTTAGGGTTAATGCCCCGCGGCTTGCCGCGTTGTCATTGGCAGTAGCATCCGAAGCGATCTTATCAAAGAAAGAGATTGCTTCGGTCGGATGCACTCCCTCGCAATGACAGCCTGTAGCCAATACCCCGTCAGCTTGCTGCGGGGTAGTTTATTTTTTTCTAAAAGTTCTGCGCGCCCATCCTAAGTGTCAGCAACCTCATGTATCGACATATCCCTAATTCTTGGAGAAAATTTAACTTTATTAAACTCTTTTAAGTCGTTACTATTTAAAGGAAAATAAGTTATTCGCCCTGCGTCTAATCTTGCATATTCAAGCCGAGCCGTATCTGAAGGGAAATCGGGCTGTTGCAACAAGCTTGCCGCTTTTTCAATTCCAAAATCTTTTGAAACAAAAATCCTACATTCCCAATTATCAGGAAAAAAATCTTGATCATAAGCCTCTTTAATCCCTTTATCCATATTTTTTTCAACAACCGCTCGTTCTAAAAAAGCAAAATAGCCCTGCCTTACAAGTTGAATGGTTTTTGTTCTTATAAATTCGGGAAAAGTAGAATAGTCGCCATTTAAATTTTTATAACTTTTATCTACCTCAATTGTTCGGCGAATGCCTAGTTTAAGATAATCCTGCAGGGCCTGTTTGCTTCCGGCTTGTTTTCCTTCCTGACCTTCAAAATACTTCATCCTTGATTTGCCATATTCGCCTAAAAGTATCTCGATATTGGTTGATAAAATTTCCAGTTCTCTATTATAAAGCTCTCTAAAATTCTTTTTCACCGCAAAATATTCTCTTTCTTCATTTTCCAATTCAGTAAGAACCTCCTCTAATAATGGATGAAATCTTTTGGCATTCTCAGGAGTTTCCGGAGAATGAGAATCGCTTTCCGGATAATATTTTGGCATTCTATTCATAAAAAACTAATTTAATAATACCCTACTTAGTATTCAATAAAAATTTTATAAACACCACTATTCCCTGCCAAATGCTTTGCAGAATGGTCTTACTGCCGGGCAACAATATTACCAGGGCGATTAAAAAAATCCAATCTTTTTTTATGACTTTAAAAATGGAATAGACTATCAAAATCGCCAACAAAATGGAAATGACCGGCTGAGTGCTACTGGGAAAGTTTTTTAAAAACTCCAAGTACAATTTTTGGATTTGATCTATCATAAAGTTTAAAATTACTTCTTAATTTTTTTCTTCGCGTTTAACTCGTCTACCACGGTTAAATGCGGGTAGTCGAAAATATCTTTAATAAATTTATCGAAAGTATCGCGGCGCAATAAAAATTCATTCGCGGTCATTATACTATAATTTATTTCCTGACCCATTAACTGTTCTACGGATTTTAAAAACCCAGACATTTTTTCTAAATTCACCCGACCAACAATTAACAAGTCCACCGGCAAGCTTGGCTGGCCGCAAAACAGGCCGCTCAAAAATGCCGCCTTAACATCGCCCAGCCTCCTAATAGCCAAAAATAACTCATCCTGATATTTTACCGGGGACTTTTGCCAAAAGGCCCGCATTTGTTCCAGTAATTTATATTTATCATTCAACATGTAATACTTTTTGCTCTTTTTGGCAAACATTTTTATGGGCCCCAAAGCGGCAAGCTTGCTCAAACTGTGGGCGGCTTTCAAATATGGAATCCCTAACCGTTTAGAAATTTCCAGCACCGAAAAACTGCGTTCCGGCGCGCTTAAAAAAAAGCTTAAGGTGCCGGAGTCAATTTTTGAATCTACAATGTCTTCTAGCATAAATGAATATTATGATTAAATCCCGCGCTAAGGCGCCTAATTAAATTTCCACAATTTAACCAGCCAAATTAAGTCTTTATATTTATAATAGACTTGCTGCTTAATAATTTTTCGAAGCAAAATATGATATTTCAGACAAAACCGCAGTTTATAAATTTTGATGTTTAACCGTAGTTAAGCGGAGAAATTTTTAACAAGGTTTTGGCGAAAGAGCATATTTTGGGCGGAAAATTATTAAGCAACAAGTCTAATATTTATTTCCCTATAATTATAGCATATTTTCATTTTCGGTTAAATGTTGTATAATATATAAGATAAAGATTAAACATTTCTGAAACCAAATCGGGTCTGGATTTTTAATTTATTCTGCGAATACTTATGGAAGAAACAGAATCACAAATTGCGAAAATTTTACTTGGAAACACCAAGGCCTCCAGCACTTACGTTTATACTATGGCCGAAAAAGCCGATTTTGGCCAATCGGAGCTCTATGTTGTTGTCGAACTGCCGCTTTTTAACCCCGCGGCCGTAGAAGCCTGCGAAAGAATTTGTCTGGCAATTTCCTCCACGCTAAAAAGGGCATATAGAAAACCCACCGGCGGGGACAACTTTGAAACTGCCATTAGCCAAATAAACGAGGAGTTGGGCAAACTGGCCTCGTTAGGCCAGACTCAATGGATAGACAAACTTAATTGCGTGTTGGGAGTAAAAGATGGCCGGAATTTTAGCATTGCCAGTTGTGGCAAAGTCTCCGCGTTTTTATTGCGCAATAAAGAATACACGGACATTTCCTGTTCTCCCGAACAAAGCCATCCCTTAAAGACCTTTGAAACTTTTGCCGCAGGAAAAATTCGCTTGGGCGATTTAGTTATTCTTTCCACCACCCAGCTGTTTAACCATTTGTCCATGGATCGACTGCAAACTATTGTCAGCAATGCCCCATTTTTAACCGCTACCCAAACCATAATCGCGCTATTAAAAGACAATGCCGACCCCCAAACCAGTTTTGGCGTCCTGTTAAATTTGCAAGTCGAGCCCGGCCAAGCCACGGAAGAAGAAGTGGATTTGGAAAATTATATTGTGGAAACTCCGGGCGGCGTAAGTTTTTTTGGCAAAACCCTGGCGTACATAAAAAGCATTTTTGCTCTGGATAAATCGGTTAACCGAACGCCAAAAATTAATTTGCCAAAAATTTCCTTTAAACAACGGCTGCAAAATTTGCCCAATGGAACTAAAAATTTCTTCCAAAATAGCAAAGACTGGTTAAAAACCGCCGGCCAATCCGCGCAAAAAGCCGGTTCATCTATTAAAAAAGCCGGTTCATCCGTAAAAATGGAAAACATTAAAGCTTTTAGCCCGGTAAAAAAATTCCTCTTGGCATCTATTATTATTTTACTCATCGCGGTAATTGCCAACATTAGCATTGCCTTGCGCGTTAAAAAAACCCGCGCGATAGCCGCTCAAATTTCCGCCGCACTAAAAGATACTCAGTCTCTACTGTCCAGTTCCCAATCGTCGCTGCTTTATAAAGACGATGCTAAAGCCGCAAACTTCTTAAAACAAGCCGTAGCTAAAATGCCGGCGGAAGACAAAGTAGATTCCTCCAATAAAGGGCTATACCAAACCGTCGCCGCCCAGCTGGCGGAAACCCAACAGCAAATGGAAAAAATCACCCAAACCGAAACAGAAAATTTGGGGTCATTGGGCCAGGCAAACGCGTTAATAAAACTTCCCGGCTACTTTGCCGTGCAAGTCAATGGTCAAATCATTAGTTACAACCGGCAAAATGGAAAAATTGAAGATAGCTTTTTAAAACTCGAACCAACAGCCGTTTCTTCAATTTTTACCGACAAGACCACGGCCGCAATTTACGAAGGCGGCTCAATTTTATTATGGGATTACAGTTCCGGCAAAACCGGCAATATTTTTTCCCAAAACGTTCCGGATAAAAGTTCTTTCGGCGGTCTGGCTTATTACCCAACCAATAAAAGAGTGTATTTAGTCGATAAAAAATCCGCCAGCATAATTAGCTTTCTTTCCGGCGGGCAGTCTTTTAGCAAGCCCGTAGTGGCGGTACGCGACCAATCGTTAAGCGAGGCCGTGGATATTTCCATAGATGGCGCGATTTATGTATTAAGCAAAACCGGCGTCACTAAGTTTCAGAACGGCAAACTCGCCAACTTTGCGTTTCCCCCACTTACCACGCCCCTTTCGGGAAGCGGTAAAATTTATTCGGAAAAAGACTTTAAGTACATTTATATTTTAGATTCCGGCAGCAAACGAATATTAATTTACGACAAAAAAGCCAGCCTTATCCAAACTCTGCGATCTTCTGCTTTTACCAAACCCGTTGATTTCTATGTTAATGAGAAAAACAAAGAACTATTTTTACTAAACGACGCCAGCCTATTAAAAATTAAATTACCTTAAAAATGAACGCGGGAATAAATAACCGAGAAATTGAAGTGCGTTTTTTGGAGATAGATGTAACGGAAACCGTAAAAAAATTATTGTTGATGGGCGCGAAAGATTTAGGTGAAGAACTCCTGGAAGAAACTATTTTTTATGATGCCGACAAAAAATGGCTGGGCGAAAAAAAAGTGGTTCGCCTGCGCAAAACTCCTACCAAACAATTATTAACCTATAAGCATACCACCTCCGACTTCCCCAATGGCACCGAAGAAATTGAAATGACCGTTGACGATTTGGCCAAAACTAAGTCATTACTGGAGGCTTTGGGGCTGGTAGCTTTCCGCGTTCAGGAAAAAAAACGCCGGGTATTTTTATGGGACGGTGTGGAGTTTGCCATAGACGAACATCCAATGGTCCCTCCATACCTGGAAATTGAAGGGCCTTCGGAAACTTTAATTAAAGACGCGGCCAGAGCCATTGAGCTGGACTGGAAAAATGCGCACTTTGAATCTTCCCGCGACTTTATAGAAAAAATCTACCAAATCCCCCTAACCAGCCTTAAAATTTACACTTTTAAAAAAATTGAATAATTTTTATCCCTCGTCCTTTTTTACAAAAAGCGAATTTTTTAAAATGATTGATTTTGTAAAAATTCGTTTATAATTTTTTCCGTTTCTTCCAGACTTTTAGCTTCCATTAATTTTGTCCGCAATTCATGCGAGCCGGGGAAACCGGAAACATAAGCTTTAAAATGTTTGCGCATAATGACAAAACTTTTTTGCGGTAACCACTCGCTAAATAATCTTGCGTGTTCTAACATTACGGCTAAGCGCTCTTTTAATGCGGGTTGATACCCATCGCCTCTAAAAAACCACGGGTTGCCAAAAGCTCCCCGCCCAACCATAACACCATCCACATTTGTTTGAGCGGCTCTGTCTAAGCCTTCCGCGTAGGATTTTATGTCGCCATTGCCAAGAATTAGCGGCCGCAGGCCAACATTCTTCCCTCTCCCCATAGCCAATTCTATTTTACCTTCCCCCTCTGGGGGAAGGTGGACAGAGGCCGGATGAGGTTCGGGAGAGGGTGAAGGGTGAGGGCTTATCGGATACATTTCGTCTCTAATTCTAACCGCCCGGGCAATCGCAGTCCAATCTGCCGGTACTTTGGATTTTTCCTGCTTGGTTCTGCCGTGCACGGCAATTACCGCAACCTCTGTGCTTAGCAAATGTTTTACCCACTCTTCCAGTTCTTCTTTTTTGCTGTAGCCAATTCTGGTTTTTACCGACACTGGTAATTTTCCGACTGCTTTTTTTACCGCATCAATTATTTGTTTTGCTAAGCGTGGCTCGCGAATAAGCGCGGCGCAAGCGCCAAGACCGATTTCTTTGTCCTGCGGGCAACCCATGTTTATATCTATCCCGTCAAAACCAAGCTCAACGCAAATTTTGGCTGCCTCGTAAAATTTTTCCGGATTTGTGCCCCAAATTTGCGCCACTATTGGTTTTTGTTCCGGAGTAAACTTTAAATCTATTTCCAGTTTTTTCCGACCCTCAGGGTGCGTCAAACCGTCCACGTTAACAAACTCGGTGTACATAACGAAGTCAGAGTTCGGAGAATCGGATGTGTCGGAAAATTCGGAAGCCTGACTGTTCCGATACTCCGACTTTCCGATACTCCGACTTTTGCTATACCTCGCGAACATTTCCCTAAAAGCCACGTCCGTCACCTCTTCCATGGGCGCGAGGGCAAAGATGGGCTTGTTCAGTTTTTTCCAAAAATTAGACATCCTAAGTAGTTTAAATCAAAAACCGCCCCCATGCAACGGGGGCGGTTTTTTAAACTAAAAAATTATTTCAAATTCACTTTCGCGCCAGCCTCTTCTAGCTTCTTTTTTAAAGCTTCGGCGTCGGCTTTTGGCAAGTTTTCTTTTACAGCTTTCGGCGCGGCATCCACAATGTCTTTGGCTTCTTTCAAGCCCAAGCCAGTGACTTCACGGACAACTTTAATGACATTGATTTTGTTTGGGCCGGCTTCGGCTAATTCTACGGTGAATTCAGTCTTTTCTTCCGCAGCGGCGACACCGGCTCCGGCGGCAGCTCCCATCATCATAGGAGCGGCGGCACTAACTCCAAATTTTTCTTCTAAAACTTTTACAAGCTCAGACAGCTCAATGGCTGTAAGTTTTTCAACCGCTTCCACGATAGCTTTAAACTTTTCGGGAACTACGGTAGTCTTTGTCTCTTCTGACATAAAATATTACCTTTTCCGCCAGAGGCGGACCCGCCTTTGGCGGGCTTAATTCTTATTAAATATAAATTTTAAGCAGCGACCACAACTGGTTCGCTGACTGCTTCCCCGATTTTTTCTGCGCGAGCTTTTAACACTCTGGCAAAAGCGGATACCGGGCCGTTCAACACTGACATAAACTGAGCACGCAACTGGTCTTTGCTTGGTAGGTCGGCCAGAGCGATAATTTCCGCCTTAGTCAGCATTTTGCCTTCAACAACGCCTTCCAAAATGACAAAAGTTTTTATACTGTTGCCCAAAGCTTTAATAACTCTAGCGGCGACAGTTTCGTCTTCATTAGAGATAGACAAAATTACCGGTTCTTTGTAGTCTACGGTTTCAGCAACAATACCGCTGGCTTCCATAGCTTTTTTCACCAAAGGAATTTTGTAAACTTTGGAAAAGACTTGTTCTTTGCGCAAAGTATTTCTAAAGGTGTCCATATCTTTTACGGTTGTGCCTCTGTAAGCGGTAACCACAATCGACTTGGCGCCTTTAAACTTTTCCGTTAACTCGGTTAAGTCTTTCTCTTTTTGTGATTTTGATTTAGCCATAATATAACAATCTTTCTTAACTATATTACGATATAGTATTATAGTGCCGACCTTTAATTGTCGTTAAAATATCCTCTTATAAAACAAAAACTCGGGTCTTCCCGAGTGGTCTCCTATAAGCTAATAGCAAATAACTATAAGCTAGTAAGTGTTCCTCGGTGGGCTTTTCCGCGTAACGCGGATTTAAGATCTTTCGATCGCCAACTGTCTTTGGATATATAACTTCTGATATTATACCAAACCCCTACAAATTCGTCAAATTGATAAAATTAATTGATAAAATTAACACGGATTTACGGATGAGAACACGGATCATTGGATGTCTACGGATACCAACTGCTTTGGATCGGTAGATATCTGTAGATCAGCATCAAATCTGTATATCCGTGTTAACCAAACACAAACTTAGGCAAATAAGCAAACATTGCTACTAATTCGCGCAAATAGTAAAAAGCCAATTCGGAATTTTTGTAATATTTTGCCTCTGGCGAACTCCAATACACGGGCCCAAACCCTTCCCGTTTAGCCATTATTACCGCTCTGGCCAAATGGTATTGGTCGCTAACGATTACCAAACTTTTTTCGGAACCGATTTTGGCTTTAGTATTTTTTAAATTTTCATAAGTGGAATGAGATTCTTCTTCCAAAATTAAGGGCACCGGTTGTTTGCTGTTGCTCTCTATAACTTTGCGCATATAGCCGGCCTCGGAAATATCTTTGTCGGAAATTCGTCCGCCGGATAGTACCATAATTTTTGCATCCCCTTCCTGATACAATTTTAAACCCTGCAAACTTCTGTTATATAGAGCCGGTGTGTTAATTGCCGCGCCAAGTACTACAATCGCGTCTGCCGGTTTTATTTGCGGGCGGTAAAAACCAAAAAATAGCACCACGACCAAATCCAACAAAATTAGACTAAAAGCCGCAATAGCAATCCCTTTATAAATTTTCCAGATTCTTTTCATACTACGTAATTATACCATCAAACTTGAAAAGACCCTTAAAAACTGATAAACTAATCGGGATTACATTATTGGGGCGTAGCCAAGCGGTAAGGCAGAGGACTCTGAATCCTCCATCGTAGGTTCGATCCCTACCGCCCCAGCCATCAATTTTGGTTCCTACAGACCTACCAACCCTGAACCAAAGTTTCTAATCAGGTAAAAAGAAAAGGACTACTATAGAAAATAAGAGCGCGGATTTTTTGTCCATGCTCTTATTTTTTTGTTGTGTTCAGTAAAAACATGCTAAAATAAGATTGTAATTTTAAAAGAATCTCATGAGTAAAATATATCCGGAAAAACTTAAGGCTGGGGATGAAGTCAGGATTATTGCCCCGGCAAGGTCACTGGGGATTATTTCCAACAATTTGAGGGAAACTGCCAACCGCCGATTAAAAGAATTGGGGCTAAAGATAAGCTTTGGCAAACATGTTGAAGAAAAAGACGAGTTTAATTCTTCCAGCATAGAATCACGCATTGAGGACTTGCATGAAGCGTTTGCGGACAAAAACGTTAAGGCAATCTTTACGGTAATTGGCGGGTATAATTCCAACCAACTATTAAAATATATTGATTGGCAACTGGTTAAAAATAACCCAAAAATACTTTGCGGCTATTCGGATATTACAATCTTGAATAATGCTGTTTACGTCAAGACAGGGTTAATAAGCTACTACGGCCCGCATTATTCTACTTTTGGACAAGAAAAGCACTTTGACTATACTTCGGATTTCTGTAAGAAATGTCTATTTTCTGACGAATCGTTTGAAATTAAACCCAGCAAAAGCTGGAGTGATGATTTGTGGTTTAAAGATCAAAACAATCGTACCCTCATCCCTAATGAAGGCTGGATGGTAGTAAACGAAGGCGAAGCTGACGGAATAATCTTGGGTGGCAACCTTTGCACTTTTAGCCTACTGCAAGGGACGGAATTTTTTCCAGACTTGAACGACAGTATTTTATTTTTGGAAGACGATGACTTGCCAAAAGAAAATTCCGCTATGGAATTTGACCGCAATCTTCAATCCTTAATTCAGCAACCAAATTTTGAAAAAGTCCAAGGCTTGGTCATTGGGAGGTTTCAAAAAGCCAGCCAAATTACGAACGAAAAGATAAAACAAATCATAAAATCAAAAAAAGAACTGGCTAATATGCCCATAATTGCCAATGTGGATTTTGGTCACACCGATCCCAAAATCACCCTTCCAATTGGCGGAGAAATTCAGATTAAAGGGGATTTTCAGAATTCCCAAATAAACATAGCCAAACACTAAAGTCACCATTCAAGCAAAAAAATAAGAGCATGGACAAAAAATCCAAGTTCTTTTTTATCTAATGTTATACGAAGCCTTTTAAATATATGACAATAAGGGGTCGACGAGA